>JAUYDX010000071.1 GCA_030691625.1 Candidatus Omnitrophota bacterium
ATGACATTACAGGATTAAAGGTTTATCCGAACCCTGAGTCAATAGCGTGGGGCATAGGGACGGTATTTTCAGATTTTGATCACGCGAGATGGATGGGAGCTAACGGCAGGATCGCAGTTGAAACCGCTTTTTCCTGGGACGTAGTAGCTGACCAGGTCATGGACGTATATGCCAGGTAAAAAAACAAAGATTAAAAAAAGAGAACCTATAGAGCGTGTTTATACAGAAGGCAGAGAGGCTATTGTCAAGGCTGTCAAGAACAGGGTAAAAAATAAAAAGCCTGCTATTCTGACGCCGGTTACTGCCAGCCAGGAAAATCCTTGCGCAATACAGGAGCGTAAGGGCGGGCATAAGCCTATAACAATAAATGAATACGAACTTCCTATCTACAACGCCACAACAAGGATTACCTTAATAGCAAAAGACCCTTTCTGGATATACGCTTACTGGGAAATAGCTGACAGTTCAATAGAAGATGTAAAGCGCCAATTAGGCGACAATCTGGACGGCGCAAGATTTGTAGTCCGCATGTATGACGTGACATATAAAGATTTTAACGGCTTTAATGCCAACCATTGGTTTGATATAGAAGTAGGCCGTCATTCCAATAACTGGTATATAAGCATCTGGAATGACAATGCGTCATACTTGGGGGAAATAGGGATAGTTCATCATTCCGGAAGATTTTTTTCCATGGCCAGGTCTAATTTTGTGCATACCCCGCGTTCCGGTTCGTCTAACAGGTTTGAAGAGATATGGATGGACCTGGCTCAGGAAGAGAAATCTCCAGGCGTATCTAGTTCGGATATCAAAGACAATAGAACCCAAGGCGCTGTTCAATACGACGCAGCAGGCAGGTTCAGTTATTCATCCGTATCCAAAAGAAGAAAGATTTTTCTCACAGACTCAGACCTGAGGGCTTATTACTCAAAGCTTTCCCCTTTACTAAGGGATATAATGTTTTCCAGGATTTCCAGAAAAAAGCTTTACAGATATTTATATTCCAATATATCCGGAAAAGAATGGCATGACCTGCTTTATTTTAAAAGGCTGCATAACGCAAAATTCGGCAGAAAGGTTATGATAGGCGCTTCTGAATTTGCGTATCTGGGGGGCAGCGAGAATTTTCAGGGCGGCGCGAGCGAATTTGTCCAGCCGGGTAAGAAACGCAAGTTCTTTTTTGAGATAGGCGCAGAACTTATAGTATACGGCCGCACAGAGCCTGACGCAGAAGTAAAGCTGGGAGATAAAAAAGTAGGCCTTAAACCGGACGGGACTTTCAGTATGAGATTAGCGCTTCCGGATGGTAAAATAGATTTGCCTTTTACCGCAACATCTAATGATAAAGTAGAAACAAGAAAGATAACAACAAATGTAGAAAGAAATACTAAATAGGGACAGCGACCATTTTTTAATAATATGTACAAAAGGAAAATAAAAATGGTCGCTGTCCCTATTTAACAAACTATGCACAAAGGTTATCTTTGTTTAGTCTTTCACGCGCACCTGCCATTTGTCAGGCATCCTGAAGAGGAAAATTTCCTCGAGGAAAACTGGCTCTACGAAGCTATTACAGAAACTTACATACCTCTTATACAAGTCTTTGAAAAATTAGTAGAAGACCATGTAGATTTCCGCATTACAATGTCCCTGACACCTACCCTTGTCTCAATGCTCCGGGATGAACTTCTCCAGGATAGATATATCAGGCATATAGATAAATTAATAGAACTCGCTGACAAAGAGGTTCAACGCACAGGCTTTGACCCTAAATATCACAGCCTTGCTTTGATGTATTACAGGAAATTCGTAGAGTCAAAAGAGATATTTTTAGATAAATATAAAAAAGACCTGGTTACGGCGTTTAAAAAATTCCAGGACCTGGGGTTTGTTGAGATCCTTGCTTCGTGCGCCACTCACGGATTTTTGCCGATATTGAGCGTAAATCCGACAGACGCAGCGGCTCAGGTAAAAGTAGGTGTGGATCATTACAGAAAGACATTCGGCAGGGACCCTGTAGGATTCTGGCTTCCTGAATGCGGATATACGCCCGGTGTGGATAATTTTTTAGCAGAAGCAGGCATTAAATATTTTTTTGTGGATTCGCACGGTATTGTAAATGCGGATCCTGAACCAAGATACAGCGTATACGCGCCTTTATACTGCCCAACAGGGGTTGCTGCGTTTGGGAGGGATTGGGAATCCTCCAAACAGGTGTGGAGCTCAAAAGAAGGTTATCCCGGAGACCCTGATTACAGAGAATATTACAAGGACATAGGGCATGAATTGGAATATGATTATATAAAGCCTTACATACATCCCATAGGATTCAGGATAAATACAGGCCTTAAATACTGGAGGATCACGGGAAATACCGACTATAAAGAGCCTTATGTGCCTGAATGGGCTAAGGAAAAAGCAGCTATTCATGCGGGAAACTTTATGTTTAACCGCGAAAAACAGATAGAGAGTGTCGCGTATCATATGGACAGAAAGCCCATGATTATTTCTCCTTATGACGCGGAATTATTCGGCCACTGGTGGTTTGAAGGCCCGATGTGGATAGATTTTTTGATACGTAAAATCGCGTATGACCAGAAAACAGTAAAACTTGCAACGCCGTCAGATTACCTGAGGGAGTATCCGGTAAACCAGATGTCTGTCCCGTCAACATCCACCTGGGGATATAAAGGCTATAACGAGGTCTGGCTGGAAGGAAGCAATGACTGGATATACAGGCATCTGCATGTGGCAGGCGAGAGGATGAAAGAGCTGGCTGAAAAATTTTCTAATTGCATGAACAAGGGTAATAATGATCTTGCAAGACGGGCGCTGAATCAGGCAGCAAGAGAGCTTCTCCTGGCGCAGGCAAGCGATTGGCCGTTTATAATGAAAACAGGCACCATGGTAGAATACGCCAATAAAAGAGTCAAGCTTCACATAAACAGGTTCACGCATATTTATAATGACATGCTTTCCGGCTCTGTTGACGGAGAATGGCTTAGAGAGGTTGAATCAAGGGATAATATTTTTTCTGACATGGACTGCGCTGAATATTATGTCCAGGCGAAGATGGAGCCCACACGGGCTTAAGCCCGGGGTTCCTTGGGCGGAATACTGAGCCCAGATTTATCGGGGCGAATGTATAAAAGAGGGAGTGTCATGAACATACAATCGTGTTTTGGCGTAGCGCTTCATATGCATCAGCCTATAATTCCAGCCGGCGGAAATGACCTCAGGACAGCAAAGCTCATTTCCAATCTGCAGTATATGATGGAGCATCAGAATATAGGAGATAACCATAACGCGCCTGTATTTTTAAATTGTTATACCAGGATGTCTGATTTTATAAGAGAACTCGCGGATCAGGGTAAAAATCCCAGAATCATGCTGGATTATTCAGGGAATCTTCTCTGGGGCCTCAAGGATATGGGCGAGCAAGGGGTTCTGGATAACCTGAGACTTGTGACCTGCGACAAAAAATATTATAACTATGTTGAGTGGCTTGGGACAATGTGGTCTCACGCTGTTGTCAGCTCCACGCCTGTGCCCGATATCAGGCTTCATATACAAGAATGGCAGGAATATTTTGCCTCAATATTCGGTCAAAAAGCCCTGGAGAGGGTAAAAGGTTTTTCTGCGCCTGAGATGCATCTGCCCATACATCCTGACGTGTGCTTTGAATACGTAAAGGCCCTGAAAGAGTGCGGATATAAATGGCTCATGG
>JAUYDX010000089.1 GCA_030691625.1 Candidatus Omnitrophota bacterium
TTTACAATGACCAGGGCGAGACAATAGGAAGGTACGCTGTCCTGGTCAGGGATGAAACGGGTTTTATGGATATCAATGTGGCCTATAAGCATAATCTTTCGCCTTTAAAGGTTACGGAAGGATGGACCCCGTATGAGCTGGATCTGCAAAAATTTATAAATTCTTCAGGCTTAAAAGATCCTGATGAAGTTTATGAAGATATCCTTAGTTTCAGATACGGGTCTGATGGCCAGCCGGGAGAAATGGGCGTAGATGATAACCATAATCAGAGGATACTGGATTCCGACGGCATAGACAATAATTCAAACGGTATCATAGATGAAGCGAGCGAAGGTATAGACGAGCCTATGGAATACGATCCGTTTAATCTTCGCGGGGATGACAGGGCGTTTGAAACGCCTTTTGAGATAACTAAAATAAAATCTATCTCAAAGCAGGAACTTTATAAATTATATCCTTACATAACCACTTATTCGGTTGATAGGAATATAGATGTCCAGGATAGATTGAAGGATAATATCAATACCATGGACGCCCAGGCTCTTTTGGTATTGCTTGAAGACGCGGGCGTGAGCGATCCGTTCCAGAAAGCAGTCAATATAATAGACGGCCGCGATGACGATTTCAGCCAGAGCGTTATATCAAAATTATATACCAGGCTCGCGGCGATTAATAGAGGCGATATAGGAGATTGGATATGGAAAGGGAGCTCGTACCAGAGCGATGTGGAAAACGGCGAGCCGTTTACAATTACCTGGATCAATCTGCCTGAAGGCGAATATTACATAGGTGTGTTTGGTATAAAAGATGAGCTGGTAGGTGATGTCACCGTAAACGGCATGACCCAGAATTATGTAAAGCACGGGGAGCTATTGAGGATAGGGGCGGTTTCGTTTGATAATAAAATCTTAAATCTTTCTATCAAGAACAGCGCAGGGCCGGCTTGTTATTTTTCCTATCTTGAATTATATCCAAGGCTGGGGCAGCAGAATTTCAGCTCAAGCGAGATAAGGGGCGTGGAGGGCATCAGGATAAATGAAGTCATGGTAAGGCCTGTTATTTCCAGAAGTACTTTCAGCGGCCAGGCGCCTGGCGGAGACTGGACATGGCAGAATTCATATTATCAGAATAATGAGCCAAAGGGCGGAAAAACAGGAGAGGGTGAATGGACATGGAAGGATATACCGGACAAAAAATATTATGTCAGGTTGTTTAGTGGCATAGCTGATCAGGAAATAGGAGATGTGGAGATAGGCGGCACTCATTCTGAAAGCATCAAAGACAAAGAATTGTTTGGCGGAGGCAAAGCGGTTACTGTTTCAGGCGGGAAACTTACCATAAGGATAGAGAATAACCGGCAAACCGGGCCTACGTATTTTAAATCAATAGAGCTGAGCCAGGCGCCTGACGGGGAATATATAGAACTTATAAATCTTACGCCCAGGGATGTTAATCTGAGTGGCTGGACTCTGGAAGGCCCCAGCAAAGAAGGCTGGCCTGCCACTATACCGCTTGGCACAACAATAGGCCCGCATGAGCATCTTGTATTAGCTATTGACAAAGACGATAGCCAGGCAGGGATAAGTAGTAACGGGATTTCATTTATATCAATATGGGGAAAGGAAAAGTCCGCAGCCCTGCATTTTTTAAGATCTATTAGCCCTAATTCCGACCTTTTAAGCGATACTGCTTTTATAGGAGGGAATATCATAACGCTTAAAGATTCTATGGGCCATATTGTGGATAGGCAGGAGTATTCTATCGGCAATGTAACTGATTATAAGGCATTGGAAAAATCAGACCCTAGTTTCATAATAGATTCGAATAACAACGGCGTTCCTGATAATTGGTATATGTCTACTGCGAAAAAAGGCGCAACCCCAGGCCTTCCAAATGATAATGACGGCATGAGGGAGAAAATAGGAGAAGAGATTATAGAGCATTATGACACAGAGGTTAATATAAAAAGTAATAATTTTTCATCTGTCGGAGAAATAGCATTTATTCCGCTTGGAACAGAGCCATGGAAGATGATGCCTTTGGAGGATGTTGCAAAAATAGTAGATAGGCTTACTGTATTTGGAATAAGGCTGGAAGCGGAAAATAAAATTGTAAAAGGTTCTGAGGGAAATTGGAAGGTTGTGCAGAGGGCAGCGCCTTTTACAGACTGGTGCGAAAACGGAAAGCCCGATTCAACAGGAACATGGAAGTGGGAGGCAGCGGACGGTTTGAAAAACGGCTATTATAAATTAAAAATATTCGGTGAAGAAGGCGAGGCAATGGCAATATCAGTACATCTGGCGGATAATACATGGGCACCTTTTACACCTGCTCTTACCCCGGGCCCCGACAGAGGCATAAATTTCGGCAATATAGAAATAGGCACCGGAAGTTCTATATCTACGCCTGGCGGGATCCTGGAAATAAAAATAAAGAACAGTTCGGATACAAGCGCTGCTCATTTTGATTTTATAAGGCTGGATCCTGTAAATAATCTATACGGCAGGATAAATATAAATACAGCTTCTAAAAGAGTTTTAACTGCTCTGCCGGGCATAGACGACGGCGTAGCGGATAACATTATAAATAACAGGGTTTTTGGGAATAAGAACAGCCTTAATATGGGTATAGGCGACCTTATCAATACCCAGTCGCTGGGATCTGCTGATGCGGATAAGAAAAACAGGTTCAGGCAGATTTCTAATCTTATCACGGTTCACTCTGATTGCTACAGGATTATTGTCACAGGCCAGGCTCTTGAAAAAGGAAATGTCCTTGCAGAGAAGAAGATCTGGGTAGTCTTCGAGCGGTAAATTCAGGCCTTCCCGTTCTCCGATCGGGAACCGGTTCCCGATCGGAGAACGGGAAGGCCTGAATTTACCGCTCGAAGACTACCCAGATCTTC
>JAUYDX010000031.1 GCA_030691625.1 Candidatus Omnitrophota bacterium
TTTGAAGCATTTATAGTATCAGAAAAGCGGACAGCATAACCATCCATGGCTGAATTATCAAACCCCGGGATATCAGAGCCCGCATGAATATCTTCTGATAAGACCCTGCCAAGACCTTTTATAAGCGGGATCTTTTCTGATTCAAGCTGTTTTACCACGTTAAGTATAACCTTTAATGCCTCATCAACCTTTATCATAAGTTATCGTAACAGCTATCTTAAGAACGTAGGGCAGGTTTAAACCTGCCCTACGTTCTTAGTTATCTGGCTTGCCATGTAATCTGTAAGAAAAGAAAGACTCTGTTTAAAACAGGATTCCTCCAGCCCTGCCAGGCATTTCTTAGACATCTCGAGATATGAGCTCGCATCTTCTCTTGTTTTTAAAAAGGCGGGCGAATCAATAAATCTATTTTTTATCTCCTGGAACGCATATTTATTCTGCTGGCCAAGAAGGCTTATGACCTTCTTTTTATCCCTGGAGCAGGATAATAGGTTCAGGGCAGGCAGAGTCAGCTCTCCCATATTGAAATCAGCGCCGGTAAGTTTTCCAAGCTCGCTGTCCTTGCCTATCAGGTCTAAGCAGTCGTCTATGATCTGAAACGCTATGCCGAAATTAAGCCCGTACTTTCTCAATGACAACTTAGCCTCTTCAGGACAGCCAGACGCAATTGCGCCTGCTTCGCAGGACGCAGCAAAAAGAGTAGCTGTCTTTTTCTTTATGATCAATAAATACCTTTTCTTTAAAAGGGAGATGTTATCTCTTTCGCACACCTGGATCAGTTCTCCTTCGCACATCTCTTTCGCGGCAGAACTGATACAGTCCAGTATATCCATGTTCCCGCAGCGCGAAACAAGCTGGAACGCTATGGAATAAAGGTAATCTCCGAGGGCAATAGAGATATCTTCTCCGAATTTTGTATTGATCGTGGGTTTATTGTGCCTGAGGTTGGCGTGGTCAATAACATCGTCGTGGATCAACGACGCCATGTGTATCAGCTCGATGCTCGTGGCGATCTTTATGAGCTGTTTCTCGGCCTCCGGCGCATGGCTGGCTGAAACCGCCTTGCTGGACAACGTTACAAGCGCAGGCCTGAGCCGCTTGCCCGGCGAGACAAGCATGTAATTATTTATCTTCAGAATAGATTTTCTCTTCGACCTCTCAAGGCTATCCCTTAAAAGATCTTCGATCTGGACTAACTCTTTTTCAACCGGCTTATAGATTTCTTTCAAAAACATTTTATTTCACCTTCTTCTTAAAAAAACGCTTTCAGCAGAAAAGAAACGCTCATCAGAAAACTCACCATGATGTGCAATCCTATGGTGCCTGCATTTGCAGGCAGTAGCTCATCCACCTTATCGAAATTTTTCCTGGAGACTTCCATTATTCTGAAAGCAAGCGGGATGGTTAAAAAAGTTATAAGGCTTATCCATGGCAAGCTCCTGAAAATAGCGCATACAGCAATAATGATATATACCAGCCACAGGAATATATTAAAAAGTATAATAGCTTTTTCCTTCCCTAAGAGCACTACAAATGTGTTTTTATTCACCATTTTGTCAGCTTCATAGTCCGGAAATTCATTTATAAAAAGTATCAGGGCCACCAAAATGCCGACAGGTATAGACGCCCAGAACGCTGTCCAGGAAAACCCCATGGCTTGAGCGTAATAAGACCCCATCACAACGAGCGGGCCGAAACAGAAACCCACTATAATCTCGCCAATGCCCCTGTATCCGATCTTTAAAGGAAGCGCTGTATAAAAAAACCCCAGGAACACGCCGGTGATTCCCAGAAATAATATTACATTTGTGCCCATCCTGTGATTAAGCCATAGTCCTACGAGGGACCCTGCGCAGAAAAAAACAAGGCTAGCTACCAGGATTCCTTTGGGCGATATCATGCCTTCCTGTATGACTCTGCTGCCTCCGCTGAAAGGCGTTGGGTTTTTATTCAGCCAGTCGTTTTTTGTGACGTGGTCAAAATAATCATTGCACAGGTTAGCTGCCAGATGCAGTAAACTTACACCCGCAAGCACCATGAGAAAGGTCAAAATGTCAAACCTTCCGGCCTCTGACCAGCTTATTGCCGCGCCAAGCGCTACCGGCATAAAAGTAGCTGTAAGAAAAGGCGAGCGCGTTGCCTTTATCCAGATTTTTAGGCGGCCGATAAGCGATTTAAAACTTATCATAGTATATGTATATATCTTCTATACCCTTTTTAGTAAGCACAGTTATGGAAGCGTCTATCATGGGCGGCGGGCCGCAAAGATACGCCTCTGTATGTCCGTTTCCAATCACCGTTCTTTCCACAACCTGGGTGATCAGCCCTGTCTCGCCCCTCCAGCTATCCTGAGGCTTAGGCTCTGAAAGCGCAGGGACATATTTAAAATTCGGGAACTCTTTTGAAAGGATGAAAAGCTCTTCTGTGAAGAAAAGATCTTTCTTGCTGCGGGCGCCGAAGAAATACGTAACCTTTCTCGGCATATTTTTTTCTTTCATATGTAATAGTATGGAGCGTATCGGCGCCATGCCGCAGCCACCGCCAATACATACTATATCCCTATCGGAATCCTCCCTCAGGTAGAAATCCCCAAAAGGCCCTGTAAGCGAGATCCTATCATTTATATCCAGTACCTCATGTATAT
>JAUYDX010000043.1 GCA_030691625.1 Candidatus Omnitrophota bacterium
CATATCTTCCGGCTGTTGCCTTCAAACCAATGGCATTGGTTTTCTTAACCCACTCTTTAACGCTTATTTTATAGTTATTCAGGCCGGCATGACTTTTAATTATGGCGAATTCGCCATAATTAAAATCCGGAGTATGGACACACTCCCAAATACCTAAAAATTCAACGGTATTTCTATTTCTAAGCCAGTCGGAAATAAAAAAATCTCCGTCTTTAGCTTTTAGCATATCCGTCAATGAAATATAATCCATGCCATGCGCCGTAATAATCCCTATTTCGTTTCCTTTAACTACAATTGCTCTTTTAGACATATGCCTCCCTTTTTTCGGTAATCAGAACGGTTTTCAAGGACGTCCACGCTCTCTTTAGGTACCATTTTGTTGACATCAACGAAATGGTCGCTCTTTCTTTCTACTATATAAGACACATCTCGAGGTGATTTTCTTTCAAATATTTTTAGATTTTTTTATTATCTGAATATTAGATTCGCTATGAAGCCGAAGAGGAGGACCTGGGGGACAGTGATGATGGGGAGGAAGATGGCGACGCGCTTGCCGACATTGATCCAGAGAAGGCCGATTTCAGTGTAGTCTGTGACTACGCCTGCCATGAGGAACGTAAAGGCATTGCCCAGCGCCATTGTCTGGCGGTAGATCTCAAAGGCAAGAGGCGCGGTTCCTTCTGAACATACCTCTATTATAGTGGCGAGCGCCAGGGTAGCGAGCATGCCAAGGAATGTCGGGCCCATGAACCTGTGAAATATACCCTGGGGCACGTATGCGCCTATAAGGCTCGCGAGAGCCATACCTACAAGTATCCACCATAAGACCATATTCATAAGCATCTTCATGCCGAGATAGACGCCTTTTAGGTCTATCAGAACCTGGCTGGCGGAGAATTTATACGCGGAGAGTTTTTTCCTGAAATCACTGGTAATGGAAAAATCTTCGCTTAAGAGTTTGGTATTTTTATTGGTTTCTATGATGCCTCTTGATTCAAGCGCCTGGTAGATGAGGCCTGTCGTGATCGCGATGATAAGAGCGGAGAATATGATATATAATGCCTTGGCAAGGCCGAAGAACGCTATGAGCATCAGGGTAACAGGAAGATTTGCCCAGGGGCTAGCGAGAAGAAATGCCACTACTGCCGGGTTTGACGCGCCTTTTTTATGGATGGCTATGGAGAGCGCGAGGATACCGTGACTACAGGCGCTCATGAGGAATCCTAAAAAGGCTGCGTAAAAAATAGTCTTTTTACGGGGCTTGGCGAGGATATGGGAAATATATTCGCGCGGCACAAAATGGTCTATGATGCCGCCGAGGATAAAGCCCAAAAGTAGCGCCCACCAGATCTTACTGATGTACATGAAGAGCGAGGCTTTAAAAGGCTTTAGGAGCGGGAAAATGTATGATAGTCCGCAGAGTAATGCCAGGACAAGTATAGCGAGAAGAGTTTTATTTTTGAGCAATTTCATAAAAGGTAAGATTATTATAACTCTTCAATTGTGTATAGGCAATTGGTTAGTTATTTTTATTGATCAGGTTTATTACGAGAGTAACGATTACATCGCGTTCAACAGGGTTACTTTCGGCGATCATTAGGGTAAGGGCAACGAGGGCATTATCCGGTATTCGCTTGGCTCCGTCTTCCTTATAGAGGATCCTGTTATTCTCAAGGAACCACAGGAAGATAGATGCCGCTATGCGTTTATTGCCGTCAACAAAAGAATGGTTTTTGACTATAAAATATAATAAATTCGCGGCTTTCTCTTCAATGCTCGGGTATAATTCTTTCCGGTCAAAGGTCTGATAGATAGACGAGATTGAGCTTTTAAAGGATTTGTCTTTTTCCTGGGCAAAAAGGCCGGAATTTCCAAACTTTTTCTTCAGCTGGCGGACAGCCTTTAGGGCTTTTTCATAGGTAAGCTTGAACTTTTCTTCTTTCGAAGTGCCGGATATCTTTAGCCGTCTGGCATCATAATCATCTAAGAGCTCCAGGGCATAGCTGTAATCGCTGATAACTTCCAACAGCCCCATCGCCTCTTTATACTCCAGTTCTTTACGGCCTTTGACATTATGAATAAGCCTGATAGCCTTTTGCAGGGCTTCCAGCTTGCGCTTTTGTTCCTGGAGGCGGCGTTCATTAAGAGCGTAACCATCGATTAAATATTTCTTTAGGATACTAGTTGCCCAGATGCGGAATTGTGTTGCGCGGCTTGAATTTACTCTGTAACCAACAGAAATAACAACATCCAATCCATATAATTTAATAGGTTTATCTGATAAAGCAATGTGCATTTTTTGCACATTGCTTATTTCTTCTAACTCTTTAGATTTGAATATGTTATTGATATGTCTTGTAATAACGCTTCTATCTGTTTGGAAAAGTTTCGCTATCTGAGCCTGGGTAAGCCAGATGGTTTCCTGCTTAAGTTTAACTTCAAGTTGAACTTTTTTATCCTTAGTCTGATACAGTATTATTTCGCCTTTGGAGTTCATATAGATATTTTACCTGTTTTATCCTAATAATCAATAGGGGGCTGTGCGAATGTGTCTATTAGGCATAGTGATAAAATGGGCTGGATTGGGTGGGATATTAGTATGGTCGCAGTTATTAAACGTTGTTCGAACCTATTTTGAGGAGAATGGTCCTTAAAATAGGAAATTTGTTTTTCAACGAGGCTCGGCTGTCGGCTATCTTAAAAAGACCATGTTAAGCTAAAAGAATATCTGCATCCTGTCATGCCGGGCGAAAATCCCTTTACTTATTGCTAATTATTTTACCGTCAAATAGCCATTTATGCAATTACAAACTATATCAGAGTTCATTTCTTTCAGCAGCAGCACTGCCTATAACAGTCTCCATTGAAATAAGAGAAGGCTGCACAGGGTGTGCCTGATACATCGCATATTCAGGAATAATAGCTCCTAATTTTTCCTTTATTCCCTTCATATCTATTTCCGCAGCAAGCTGTTCTAATGAAGCAACATGCTGCGATAACTCATCTTTTCCAATCTGCTGAGTTTTAAACGCCAGAAAACCATATTTTTCAATCGCTATTTTCTTTTCATCATCTGTCAGTGTTTCTATATCCAGCGTATCTCCTGGCCTGGGCAGTACATCTACAACAGTTACATCCTTACCTGAGAACTTGATAATCCTTTCAGCTAAATCATTAATTGCGATTTTCTTGCCAAAACTAACAATGTAAACTTCGTTTTCCTGCCCCAGGACTCCTATATTGATAATCGACTCTACCGCTTCTGACATAGCGATAAAATAACGTCTTGGACTATATGACTTTTGATATCTGGCAACCCCTTCCTTGGCAATTTGTCCTTCTAGTATCGGAACTACGCTGCCCTGAGATCCCAGAAAATTAACACATCTTGCAGTGATAAATCTTGTATTTGAGCCTTGGTAAGCAGCCACAAGCATCTCACCCAATTTTTTTGTAGCCCCATAGAATGTGGTTGGCTCTACTGCTTTATCTGAAGAAATAAATACAAATCTATCCACGCTATTCCGCTCAGAGCTTTCGATGAGGTTCTGCGTCCCTATAACATTTGTCTCTATGCCTTCTATCTGATTCTTCTCGTCTTCTAACTGGTCTGTATATTTAAAAGCGGCTGCATGAAATACATACTCCGGTTTATACCTGCTAAAAACCCCTTCAATCTCATCCTTATCTCTTATATCCATGACTATAATTTCTATTCTCAGGGAGGGCTTACGTTTTCTCAGCTCTTTCTCCAGAAGAAGCAAATTTTACCGCGTCTCCATATCGCAGCAGAACTGTTCCATTCCCCATTCTATTGACAACTTCTATTTTCCACTTCGTAGATTCCGCAAAATGATCGAACGCCATTTCCGCTTCTTCTGTTTTAAATCTAAGCCTGACATACTGTCCGCCATTTTTAGGATAAACGCCGTCGTGAAATAATAACCTTCCGCCTGGTTTCAAAAATTCGCTTGCGATCATAAGTATCCGCCTTACGCCATTCTCTCCGTAAATTGTAAAGATCTCATGCAATACGTTTCTAATATAGATAACATCAAACTTCCCAAGATATTGCTGTCTTGTTGCATCGCTTAAACTTGCCAAATCTCCGCGCACATACGTATCCTGTGGATTAAAAAGTTTTGCTCTCCTGACCGCCTCTTCATTTTTTTCAAATTGTGTAATTTCGAAATCCGCCACTCCGAAGATTTTTAACATGTTCCTGTCCTGAAAAACTCCGATACCATCTCCACTGCCGAATACCCCTATGGCGATATTTTTACGGTCCGGATTCTGCCGTTTATAATCTCTTACCTCTTCCGCAAAATGTTCATACGAATAAGGGTGATATCTCCCGCCTTTGACCGAGGTCGGAAACAACCTGCTCCAGGCTATAATAGTTTCGAACACTTCTCTTTTTTCTGTTTCATTAAGGCTATTGGAATTTATAATTCCTGAAACTATATCTTTAAACAGGTTTACATCTTCCGTTTCCAGAGCATAGCGTATAACAGGAAAGAGCCCTGGCAATGTCCTGTTAAAATTATAGCCGGATAAAGGCCTCGCGGGCTCTGTCTCCCTGATTTCCTGTATAATACTGCTGTTAAAAGGAGCGGGTATGATTTTCTCGAAAGTAATGCTTCCAAGAGGCGCGCCCTTGACCGCGAGCGCCCGCACAAATTGATAAGGAAATGGGATTGTCTCCTGGCCTGAGGAATTTATTTCAACATTATATGAGCCTAAAAATCCTAATTGCTCGCAATAGAATTTCCAGTTTACAAAATCCGGTATAAGAAAATCCGCTTTGTCTTTTTCCAGCCTCCTTGCTGCTTCGGGATTACTTCTTGTTACGCCTATAGCGATAGCGCCTGCGCTTTTTGCCTCCATATCGCCTGCTGAGTCTCCAAAAATTATTATTTGATTATCCTGCTCGATGCCCAGGTCTCTTTTGATTTTCTTTAATATATCCGTTTTTGAAACAGGGAATGCTGCGGGGCTCTCTATCGATACTCCATATATAGCCTTAAAGCAACCCTCTATGCCTAACCTTTCAGTTATTACCTCTATTGCCCTCTGCGGCATCCCTGTACCTATATATATTGGCATATTTTCTTTTCGTAATGCTGTTAGTAATTCAAGCGCGCCCGGCAATAATACAGGGGGATCCCTTGTAAGTTCTTCCAATAAAACAGCCTCATAGATCAACCCAAAACCAAATACAAGGTTATCGCCCGCAATATTTATATCCTGAAGATCATATCTTTCAGCAAGTTCATGCATAATTTCTAACAAGGCCTTTTGTGAATGCCCATGTTTCTTACTTTGATCTATTATGCCATCTATATGCCCCGCTACTGTTCTCCAGGGGCTATTAAAAAGATATTCCTTTCCTCTTTGAATGTCCTTGTAGCTTGAATCATTTGCAGTGCCATTCATGATCCAGTGATACACTTTGCCAAATGCATTTTCTACCTGCGGTGAAGTATCGGCTAATGTACCATCAAAATCAAACAGCACTGCTTTTGGTTGAGGATCAGCTTCAGGGTTTACCTTTTGTAATTGGGCTAATAGGGAAAACACCCTAAACTGCCCCCCGGATCTGGGGTATTGGCTAAGAAATGGTATGCGAAGAGCGGTGTTCTCTGCTCGAGCGAATTCCGAACATAGACCCGCCCCTATTATCGTAAATATTAAAGCTATGGTTATTATTTTATTTATCTTTCTCATATTAAACTTTTTTAAAAAGCGTCTCATATCTGTGGACAGAAAAAGGCCATCTTTCCCATGGCCTTTTCATAAAATTACACCCTTTATTATTTCTCTAAATTCTCAATATCAGCCAAATCCTGATGACGGCCGCTGGCAATTTTATTTTTCTTCAGATCTTTAAGGGATATGAAATTTATTTCTATGTCGTCTATTTTTACTGTCTCCTTATTCCTATAACACTCTCCAAATTCAACGCCATCTATAGATGTCAAAAATTCTACTCGCAAGGGCGGATTACCCATGCGTATATTTTTCCCTTTTTTCAAGAATAATTCTTCTTTTAATTCCGGCGTATCAAATCCGAATTCCTTCAGGGCCTCGACTGTTTTCATAGCATTGTCTTTTGAAATGTCGATCCAGATATCCATATCTCCGGTAGCGCGGGGATATCCGTGAAAAGCAACGGCGTAGCCGCCTATAACCAGATAATCAATTTTTTTTGAGTTCAGTAACTGTAAAAGTTCTCTGAAGTCTTGCGGTAGATGAATCATAGCCAAATATGACCTTTCTTAATTGCTCCAATGCCGCGATTCTCTCGAGATATGATTTCTTTATCCAGTAACCGTGGTCATCTTTGTCGCGGATTGAAGTAACCTTAAAAACTGTCTTATCCATAGCTTTATTATACCACATCCACTTTATATCGCCAACGAAGAAAATATGCCAAATTCTGTATGGTCGGGGCGGCTGGATTTGAACCAGCGACCTCTTGCTCCCGAAGCAAGCGCGCTAGCCAACTGCGCTACGCCCCGCACCAAAAGATTGCTTCGGCGCCTACGGCGCCTCGCAATGACATGAGAAGTAGGGCAGGTTTAAACCTGCCCTACTTCTATCCTTTGCTCTCTAGCTTCTTTTTTTCTTCCAGGGAATCTATTGAGATAAGTTTATCTTCAAATTTATCCAGACTTTTTACTGCCCTTTCGTAGCTTGATTTTACATCGCCGATATGACTGCCTATCACTTCGAAATCCTGCGTGAATTTTCCCAGAGACCCTTTTAATGTGATAAGCGTCTTTATGACATCCTGGGCCTTTTCCTCTATCTTCATGCCTCTTATGCCGAGGATGATCACCTGCAGGTACGCGTAAAGGCTGTTAGGCGAGACAGGGATCACTTTTCTGGATATGGCGTGGTTGAAAATGGATTTCTCGCCGAGTTCATCATCGTCTTTTATAGCTGCCTCGTAATACACGTTCTCCGCCGGGATATACATGAGCGCGAAATCGTACGTGCCCTCGTCAGGCAATATGTACTTTGCCGCGATCGCGTCAATGTGATCTTTGACAGCCTTTACAAATTCTTTCTTGGCGCGCTTTTTATCGTCTTCTGATTTCAGCTCCACCACGCGCCTGAAGCTCTCCAGCGGAAATTTCGAATCCACAGGCACGAGCTTCGAACCGATCTTTATTACAGCGTCCACCCTCTCGCCTGATTTAAAGGTATGCTGGAGCTCGTAGAAATCCTTGTGCGGCATTATCTGTTCCAGGAGGTTCTCCAGGAATAGTTCCCCCAGTCCGCCGCGCATCTTAGGAGCCCTGAGTATCTCCTGGAGGCTCGCGATATCCTTACCCACCTCGAAGATCTGCTGGCTCTTTTCATTCAGCGACCCAATGCTTTTCTGGACATCGCCAAAGACCTTTGCCGCGTTATCCAGCCTCTGGCCCATGCCGCTATTTACAGACTGGAGCTGGCTTAAGATGAGCTGGGTGTTCTTTGAAAGCGTATCGCTCCATTCCCTGCGGAGCGCGTTTATCTTTTCCTCGCTCTCTTTTGACGCGGCGCCGGATATCTTTCTGCTAAGAAAGTATACCAGGACTGCTATGACGCAGAAACCTATGATATTTATCGCTATTATCATTTTATTACCTGGCCATGTTCTCCTGAATCTTTTTGGCGTATATCTCCTGGACCTCTTCGAGAGATACACCGTTCTTGGCAGCGATCGCTTTATATATGACCATGCGGTCCGCGTTCTCCGCGTCCACCAGGGCCTTTACCGAAGGATCCTCGCTCCCCTTTATCTCCACCAGGCCAAGCTGATTCTCCACTACTGTCCCGCTTGCCTCGAGCGAATCCAGCTGAGATTTTCTATCTCTGCGGCTATACGCTGCCTGTTCCACCTCTGGCGCCAATAGAGTCTCGGCATACGCCTCTTTTACAAATATATCCAGCAGCATGCTCCCCTTTTGTCCTGAAACAATGTTTTCTATTTCGTCAATATCCTTTACCACGTGCTGATAAATATCCAGCCTCATGGATATATCCAGCTTTATCGGATCCTTCGGCGCTTCCACCCTTACCCTGGCGCATCCGATAATTAAAATCCCTGCTGCCAATAAAATATATAATTTTCTCATCTACCCCTCCATTTTTTGTAGGGGGCGGACACTGACCGCCCCCTACTTAAAGTCGTGCAGGACTATCACGAGGTTCCGCTTGCCTGAGGTGCCGTCCAGTTTTAGATCCAGCGTTATGTTCCCGTTTTCCATAAAAAGCTTTACTACCCCATTATTATAATTGTAATTCTTGAAACTTTCCACTAATATATCAAGCGGCTGGTTTGACTGTTTCGCGACATTTTCAAGGAACGTCTTATCCTTTATGATGAGTATCCCGCCCTGAGCGCCTGTAGTGAAATCGCCTTTCATGTCTTTTATTTCCTCACCCTTGCCTGAGAGAGAAAAAGCGCCTGCTAATCTACCTGTCATGTCGAATTTCTCATTAAACTCCATTTCATTAACTAATTTTTCTATCTCCATTCCCTGGGTATCGAGCTTTAGGCTGTAATCCAGGACCTCATCCAATGTAATGCTGAACTCTCCCTTGACACTTCCTCCGAGAAAACTTACAGATAAAGGATTTATGCGAAGCAGTTTTTCTTTTAATTCACTCTTCCCCACGACATCAGCTAATTTCAATTTATTATAATTAATGCTTCTTATGTAAAATTCTCCTGTATTCTTTCCCTGGGACGCGTTTAAGCTCAAACCCTGTATCTCAAATAAATTAGTCTTGCACGAAGAGACGTTGAGTTTTATGTAATCGATTGTATTCGTGGCCATGTCCAGCTCTAGCGACGCCTTTGCCTTTATTTTAATATCATCCTTATAGAAATTCAAATCTGCGTCAATGGCTTCTATCTTATTTATTTTCTTATTCAATATTGAGCGCAAGTCATAATAGGCCCTTGCCTTTTTAATATCTGCGTCAAAGTTTTTTTCTCTGATCTTTATATTCTGGAATTCTGTGTAATCCGGTGTGATTTTAAGGCCCTGGATGGAGCTTTCTTTGAAAATCTTGTGAAGTTCTTTTTGAGCCCTGGCGAGAATGAATGGCTTGGCGTAAAAATAAACCCCTGCGGATAATAGTACAGCTAATATTATAAACCCAATAAATATTTTACCAAATATTCCGTGTCTCATCAAATCACTGCGTGTATCCGTATTCCTTCAGGATATCCTTGAGATCGCTTGCCTTGACCTTGTCCTTTGCCACATATTTTCCTATGATGTCTGTCTCTACGTTTAAAAAATCTCCCTTTTTCTTTGCGGAAAACGTGGTGTCCTTAAGTGTAAGAGGTATAAGGTATACCGTGAAATCCTTTTCTGTCACTTCAGCCACTGTGAGGCTCACCCCATCCAGTCCTATAGAGCCTTTTTCTACCACGAATTTCGCGAATTCAGCCGGAAGCGAGATCTTAAAGCCAGTGCCTTCTGATTTCTGAACCAAGTCGACAATTTTCGCTTTATAATCCACGTGTCCTGTAACAAAATGCCCAGCCATCCTGGCGTCAGCCTTAAGGCTCCTCTCCAGGTTCACAGGGTCATTCGCCTTTAAATCGCCCAGCGTCGTCCTTTTTAGCGTCTCAGGGATAACGTCAAAACTCAACACGCTTCCATCTATCTGAACCACGCTAAGACACGCCCCGTTTACAGCAATGCTGTCCCCTATCTTTGCGTCAGCGCAGATCTTCTCTGTCTTTATTCGTAGTACAGCGCCCGTAGAGCTCTTAACTATCCCCTTTACCGCGCCTATCTCTTCCACTATCCCTGTAAACATACGTCCCTCACCATCACCCCTTCCAACAACTTTACATTGAGACAATGTCTCCGTGTCAAGTTGTTGGTATGGCGGTTACTAGAATGTCGCCGCCAGATAACATTTTCACCTGAATATCGCTCAATTTTATTGCCTGGCTGACCTTTTCAGCGCCTTTTCCCTCTACTGAGGTCACAGCGCCTCTGCCGCCTATAATCTTAGGCGCAATGAAAAATAACACCCTATCGCAAAGCCCCTGCTCTAAAAATCCTGATATTGTATCCCCGCCGCCTTCTACGAGTAACCTGGAGATCTCCAGCTCTGCCAGCTCCTTTAATAGCCAGACAAGGTCTATCCTATTATTTTTGCCAGGGCAGGCTATGATAAGGATGCCTTTTTTACTGAATCTATCTACCTTTTTAAATATATGTGGGTCTTTTAATGATTTCCTCAAGATCGCCACGATATTTAGCGCAGGAGACTTGTTAGAAAATATCCTGGCGCCTTCAGGAACTTTTAAATTAGAATCCAGCACTATCTTTATCGGAGATTTATTTCTCCTTGAAGTAAGGATCGGATCATCCCTCATTATTGTATTTACGCCTACAAGCACTGCGTCCATCTCACTGCGAAGCCTGTGGCTGTAATCCCTGGAAGCGTCTGATGTGATCCATTTCGAATCCATTGTCCGCGTGGCAATCTTACCGTCTAAAGACTGGGCTGCCTTTACTGTGACAAAAGGCATTTTCTTAGTGACATATTTTATGAAAACCTTGTTCAATTCCCTTGCCTCTTTCTCCAGAATCCCCTTTGAAACCTTTATGCCGCTCGTTTCCAGCTCCCTTTTACCTTTTCCGTTATTTAAAGGATTAGGGTCTATCATTGCGAAATAAACCTTTTTTATACCGCTTTTTATAATAGCCTTTACGCACGGAGGAGTTCTACCTAGATGAGCGCACGGCTCAAGGTTCACATAAAGCTCAGCGCCTTTTGCTCTCTCTCCTGCCCTTTTCAATGCAATGGCCTCTGCGTGAAGCCTGCCTGGCCGCCTGTGATAAGCGCTGGCTATTATTTTCCCGTTCTTTACAATAATAGCGCCCACCATGGGATTAGGGCTTGTGGTGGCCCTGCCTTTTTCCGCCAGCTCCAGAACCTTTTTCATATAAATTTCTTGTCTATTCATAAATTAGACCATGTCCAACTTCGCAAGTTGCCCAATTGGGCAACTTGCGAAGTTGGACAGGTTATGCCAAATAAGAAGCTTGTTTTAATTTCTCCACCAGCTCATACGACACTTTTACTTTGCCCAGAAGCACTTCTTTTTTCCCCAGGCCGTGACAATCAGAGCCGCCTGTGATAAGCAGTCCTAATTCATCCGCTATTTCTTTAAACTCCCTTGAATCCTTTGCGTTATTATCAGAATGATAGACCTCTATACCCTGTATACCTTCACCTGTAAGCGATCTTACAATATCCTTTAAAGGCCTTGTTTCTGTATTTATTGTCTTTGGATGCGCCAGTACTGCCACTCCTCCCACGGATTTTATCATATCCACTGACTCTTTTGGAGACAGCTTGAATTTTTTTACATAGGCAGGAGAATCATTGCCGATATATTTTGTAAAGGCGTCCCTGACACAGCTGATCTTGCCTTTTTGATACAAGAGATTCGCAATGTGGAGCCTCCCCACAGAACCCGGCCCATGACCGGCAATATCCATCAGGTCGTCGTATTTAAGGTCAATCCCCTGCTCGCTGAGTTTTCTTAAGATCTCTTTTGCCCTTTCTTCCCTCACCCTGCAAAGCTCTTCCAGCTTTTTGGTAAACGCTTCATCCTGCCAGTCTATAAAATAGCCAAGCACGTGTATTTCATCATCATCGAGCTCTGCGGTAAGCTCCACCCCTGGGATGATTTCCAGTCCAGCTCCACCTGCCGCCTTAATAGCGGGCGCAATAGCCGCACACGTATCGTGGTCTGTTATGCTAATGGCATCCAGGCCCTGCATCCTGGCGTACTCTACCACCTTTTCAGGGGTAAATGTGCCGTCAGAAATATTCGTATGTACGTGGAGATCCGCTACTTTTCCCATTTGACAATATTGTTCGAGCGAGGCCGAAGGCCGAGTCGAGAACTACTTTTTGCATTCTGTCTTTTTTATCTTATCTAAAATCCCGTTCACGAATTTCCCGGAATCCACGTCCCCGTATTTTTTGGCCAGCTCTATTGCCTCGTTTATGGAAACGTTCGGAGGGATATCTTCCCTGTAAAGCATCTCGTATACGGACATGCGCATTACGTTTCTATCTATTACAGCCATCCTGGATATGCTCCAGTTATCCGTATGTTTTAAAATCACCTCGTCTATCGCCTGAATGTTTTCCCACGCGCCTTTTACCAGGGTCTCCGCGAAATCGTGCGTGTCCTTATTTATGGCGTCCCCTGATTTTGACCAGAAATCCTTGAGGCTGGATTCCACGGATTCTTTGGAGATCTCTATCCTGTAAAGGATCTTTAATGCGCATTCTCTAGCTAATGTGCGTTTTCGCATATTATAACTCTGCCACCAAGTTCGCCATCTCAATAGCTGAACGGGCTGCGTCGCGGCCTTTATTGCCCTGCTTGGTGCCTGCCCTTTCTATTGCCTGCTCTATTGAATCAGCTGTAATGATACCGAATATCACCGGAATCCCGGTATTAAGAGAAACGTTCGCAATGCCTTTTGACGCCTCGCTCGCGATATAATCAAAATGAGGCGTAGCGCCTTTTATGATCGTGCCAAGACATATCACTGCGTCGTATTTCTTCGCCTTTGCCATGCGGCTTGCGAGAAGAGGCACTTCAAAAGCCCCTGGCGCCCACACAGCTTCTATGTCGCTTTCCTTTGCGCCATGCCTTTTTAGTTCATCCACGCAGCCTTCTAATAGCCTATTGGTAATAAAATCATTGAACCTAGAGGCTATGATACCAAATTTCCTGCCTTTTGCAATAAGTTCCCCCTGAATCACCTTATACATACCCCCTCCTTGTTTTACAGCAGTAGGGCAGGTTTCAACCTGCCCTACTGCCTTACAATATATGTCCTAATTTTTCCTTCTTTGTTTCCAGATACCTGAAGTTAGCGCAGTTCGGCTTCACTTCCATTGGCACTCTTTTCACCACCTCCAGACCGTAACCTGATAAGCCCACTATCTTACGCGGGTTATTCGTAATAAGCTGAATGGTCTTTAGCCCCAGGTCCGAGAGTATCTGCGCGCCTATGCCGTAATCCCTGAGATCCGGCTTAAAACCCAGCTGTTCATTTGCCTCCACAGTATCCAGGCCTTTATCCTGCAATGCGTACGCCTTTATCTTATTCGCCAGGCCTATACCTCTACCTTCCTGCCTCATATATAAAAGAACTCCTCTTCCGCGCTTTCCTATAAGTTTTAGGCTCCTACGTAGCTGTTCCCCGCAATCGCACCTCTTGGACCCGAATATATCCCCTGTCAGGCATTCTGAATGCACCCGCACCAAAACATCTTTTTTGCCTTTCACGTCTCCCTTTACCAGGGCAATGTGCTGAAATTTATCAATGCTCGATTCGTAAAGGTATAATTTAAACACGCCAAAATCAGTGGGGATACTGCTCGACGCGACGCAGTTCACCAGCTTCTCCGACCTTCTCCTGTAATTTATTAGATCCGCGATCGTGCATATCTTAAGTTTGTGTTTTTTCGCGAATCTTGCCAGGTCCTTCTGTCTGGCCATTGTACCGTCGTCGTTAATGATCTCACATATGACGCCTGCGGGATAAAGCCCGGAGAGTTTCATCAGATCCACGCACGCCTCTGTATGTCCTGCGCGCGTAAGTACCCCACCATCCTTTGCCCTTAATGGAAATACGTGTCCTGGCCGCGCCAGATCATCCGGCCTTGTCTTGGGATTTATGAGCGTCTTTACTGTAATAGACCTGTCATGAGCTGATATGCCTGTACTTGTGCCTTTTTTAGCGTCCACAGATATCGCCCACGCGGTCTTAAAAGTATCCTGATTTTCCTCGTACATGGGGTGAAGACCGAGTTCATCCAGCCTCTTGCCTTCCATGGGCATACACACGAGGCCTCTCGCGTGCTTAATTATAAAATTCACTGCCTCTGGTTGCGCAAATTCAGCCGCTATCACAAGGTCCCCCTCGTTCTCGCGGTCCTCGTCATCCACCACGATCACCATCCTGCCTCTCCGCAGGTCCTTTATGATTTCCTGTATCGTATCAAATCTCATATATCACCCTTAAAAACAAAAAGCCCGACAGAAAATCTTCGGGCTGCAAATTAAAAAATCTGCGTACTTCTTCTCCCATCTAGCCTTTCACAATCGGTCCCGGAATCACGCCGGATCTGCCCCGCTATTGCGGAGCTCGCGGACTTTACCGCCGGTGGGGAATTTCACCCTCTCCCGAAGAATGACCTTATTATATCAAAAATCTCTATCCTGTCAACTAATTCGTTTCAATATCTCTAAATCCGCCTGATCTTGCTTCCGGTTCGACGCCTTTTTATTTTTTATTAGTTCCTTAATACCTATAAAATAAATCTTCTCATTTCCATATTTACCGCGCTTCTTATTCTTCCATATCCCAGTAAAACTACAACCTTCAATTGAAGTAAGGATATCTACGCGTAACGGCTCGTACCCAAGCTGGACAATCCTTCCTGGCCTGCTAAAATCCTTACTAGACAGCTTTAAGCTTCTAAAACCAAACTCATTCAGCGTCTTTATAACCTTATCTGCGTTCTTGATATCCGGCTCCACCAGGATATCTATGTCATTTGTATATCTGGGCCTTTTATAGAAAGCGAGCGCGTATGCCCCTACAACGCAATATTTTACCCTGTTCTTATTTAATAACCCTAATAACTCTTCGTAATCTCTTTTTACATTCATCCTTTGATATGCCTTTCGTCTTAAAATACAGATCCCTCAGGGCCTGCACCATATCCAGCCTCTTTGCGCCTGACATACTGCAATAATACTTTGCGTCAAATTCCTCCGCTTCCTTAAACGAACCTGCTTTATGCATCCATACATTCTTCATAAAATAATTATACCAAATCCCTTTCGCTAAAACTACTAAATTTTATAGTGCCGCGCTTGCTTCTACCGCCGGCCTTTTTATATCCAATCTCTCAGAAGCAATAGGCAAGTAAACGGTAAATGTTGTGCCGGCCTCAATGCGCTGGCCATTTGCAAGACGCTTAAACATCTCTAATATATTCATGGCTCGTTTCTTCTTTTCTTCTAAATCTCGATTCATTTCTTCTGATTCGGTAACATTGCCTTCATTCAGACATTCAGCTTTTGTTGTACAAATACCCCAGACTCCTGCTGCTAAATTCGGCAGACGATCCAAGATGAGTAATACTGCGTTTTCGTCTGATTTATATTCTTTATTGTGTAACAGTTGTTTCATTTCTCTTATCATAGTATTTTCTTTTTCAAATTGAGTAATTTCTTTCGCAAGTTCCCCTAAAAATACAGAGTCATTAGAAATACTTGCTTTATCCATCTTGTCTATTAGATATGTTATATATTTCTCTATGCCGGGATAATATTCCCTGAAAAACTTTCTATTCCGTGGTTTAGAAGGATCACCAAACATCCTATCTAAATTTTCCTTTCTTAAAGAATCCACCTTTATCTCCCCGCCTGCGTCTTTTATAGCATACCATGCCTCTGTCAATCCTAAGCCTGTCCCGCCTTCTGTGTCGGAGACATTCATATCGTATAAATGCAATCTCCCTGTTTCCGGATTATAAACCATAAGCTCCGGCTTAATACCTTCGCCGTCATCAATAACCTCTATCTTAACCCTATTGCCTTCCTGGCTCAAAACCACCTCAACATTCTTGGCATGCTGAGTAGCGTTATGGATGATATTATATAAGGCACTGATTATAGATAATCGGTTGCCTATTATCTGTGCACTCTCGCCAATTTGATTATTAATTCTTATCCGCGGCCTGATTCTACGCATATCATCTACTATGCTGGCGATAGAATACCCGTCCTGAGACATAATACCGGTAGCAATCTCGATTCGACTCTGTAATCGTTTTATAGTTCTATGCAGATTCCACAATGCCAGTCTCAAGAAACGTTCAATATTTTTTTTTGGTTCTTGACTCATTCTATATCCTCTTGTAATTCTTATTATATCTCTGTAGGTCTCCTGTAATTGATTCAACATATTCTCTAATTCGCCGATATTCTTCTCTACAACGCCTATCTTTAAAAGCCCCTGTTTTGAAGGTAAAATAACAGATTTTTCTATTTTTCTAAATTCTTCAATTTGTGCATAAAGATTATTTCTACATGATTCTACTTGTTCTCCTAGATGTATTGCTCCCATAAGAGTATCTATTATAACAGCTGCTGCACCTGCAGATTCCTTAATGTCAAGCAATGCGCTGGAATGATAGCAACTTCTTATTGCTATTCCCATGCGCTCTATCTTTTCCTGCGTCAGGCTTATTTTCCCCTCCCCAAACCTCATCGGCACCCTGAGACACCCCATCCCCGCGCCTGTCTCGCCATAAACCAGCCCGCTGATTAACATTATCTGCGCCATTAATAATGATATTATTTTCATAAACGTTATCCCGTAACTATATATTACCAGAGGCAATAGATGCCGATCCGATCACAGCGCCCACGCCGCCTTGCGTTGGCGCCTGCCCGGATAAAACAAGCGGCATTTTAGGCTTGCCATAAGTTTGCAAAAGGTGCTGTCTGATCACCGCTATATTCCTTCTTAAATCCGGCAAAGGGTTCCTTGAGTCAAGGCTTATATATACGCCTTTTTCTTTAGCCAGCCTGAGCATGTGCCTGATAAATTCCGGCACTATCTCCCTGGGAGACTTAAGGAATGTGTCTGAGTCCAGTATGACAATCGTGCAATCCTGTCCGCGCGAGGTTATCACGTTCATCATTTTCCAGTCCATAAAACCTGTCTTAGACACTTCCACTCCTCTCCTGAAAACTGGTGGCTTAGAGCGCACAAAAGAAACCACCACTATTCTTTTTTCTCTGCCCTGGAACGGCCACGCAGTGCCTATATTTTTCATCAATGTAACTGTCCTCTCTATCCTCTGCTTAAAATCAGGCACTGCTTTCCCAAGCCATCTCTGCAGTCCTTCTCTTATATTCCTTACCTGCGGAGCGTAAGGCGAAATAATCCCTATATCATCTGCGTCAATCCCGCCGATAAGACCTAACTGACGCGTCACTTCCTGCGTTATCTCTGCTTCAGTCCGATTCATCCAGGAGGTGCCTACAGGAATATCCTGTTTATTGGGAAGGTTCTTGGTATCTATGACTATCAGTGAATTGCTATCAGCCTCATCTGAAATATCTGTCCGCATGCATTTTAATTTGCCATCGTAGAAAAAATTAGTAAGCTCTACCAGTAAAGGCGTCATCCTGTAACAGTCTTCAAGCATGGTGATATTGAACCTCTGCTGGCCCAATAGAAATTCAAAAAGGCTTGTCTGCATCATCTTAATCTGCAGACTATCCAGGCCTGCCTCATAAAACTTTTCTTTTAAATCATACTGGACAGGAGAAACCCCGAGCTGATCCGGATCTCCTATAATAAATGCCTTTTCCTCTGCCTTACTTAAGACCAGCAGTAACTCTCCAAAAGAAGCTACGCTGGCCTCCTCAACCACTGCCCCTTTAAATTTAAAATGCGTTTTTGTATAAGAATTTTTTACATAAGAATAGGGTTCTGCCGGATCGTCCAGTCCATCCAAAAATTTATCTATGGCAATACCTACACATGTCCCTCCGACAATTGCCCTGCCTGAGCATATTTCCTCGGTTAAATCTTCTTTCCATTTCTGATGTTCAGATTCATACTCGTCATTTGCTCTAATCCATTCTTTATCCATTTTATCATTTAATATTCTCCTTAAATCAGCGTCTGTCATCTTTTTATGTGCTGGGTCTAAAATAAGAATGCCCCACTCGGGAAGCCCGTGAGCTTTTTTCAGCATCTCTTCTGTCACTGTATCTTCATCAGTATAATGTCTTGGTTTTTTGGGCTTAACAGGTCTATTATTATAGATCCAGTCTTCCCTGAGTTCAGGATCAAAGATCTGCGGATGGTTTCCTACGCGGTAAACCTTTACGCCTGCCCTCTTAGCCCTTATAAGAAGGTTATCCACTGCCCTATTTGTCTGCGCAGCCACAAGCTGGCTCTTACCCATTAAATAGTTTTGATAGATATACTCATCTCCTGCTATGGTGGTTTTGCCTGTTCCGGGAGGGCCCCATCCTAATTCTATGGAAGCACCGTTGAGACCGGCGGAAAGAAGTTTTAATTGCTGTTCATTATTTCCTATGCCGGGATTATTCAGGGCCACTTCTCTGCACTCATCTTCCGGCTGTGTCATAGATAAAGGTGTAAGCCCAAGTGCAACCCCTACAAGAGAACTTTGGAGATCCTCTGCGCCTTCAGTATATCCAGGAGCATCTATCATCTTTTCCAATTCACTCATAAAATCTAACTGCGTCCTAAACGAAACATCGTTATATATCTTTTTTATAGCGCCTTTTTCTTTAAGGTCTTTTCTAAAATCCATCCCCCCTGGAATCGGGCATACCATCCTTTCTCCGTCAATTTCAGAAACAACTGCCTTCCATGTCCTTTTTTCCGCGCCTTCCCCGAAAGTGATCTCAATCTCATCGTCTTCGCGTAAACTAATCCCGTTATTCTGAGCCTTGTTCTCCGCCTCAAGAGATTCAAACACCAGGAACGGCCTTTTATCCCTGAAATAACATGACGGCCTCTGATTAAAGCAAAACCTGGTCTTCTCAACCAGTTCCTGCTCCATCTTCATTGTAATATCTATGGCCTTTCCGACTCCTTTAGCGATATGCCGCATCTTTTCTGTCCATTTTTTTTCTGCGCCCTTCGCGAACTGCTCCGCTTCTTTAAATTCGCTCAGCGCGTACAAGCCTGCCTCTTCCGCCGGGATACTCCTGCCGCCGCTGTGTTTCCATTGCGTCAATTCCCCTTCGTGGTATCTCCCAAGATAACCTTTTTCCCTGTCATACATAATTACAAGGCTGTCAGGATTATTGTTTATAAGCTCATTCCATAGCGAGCCATAATCATCTGTGCATCGCGTAATAATCACATCGCAAAAGTTAGCTTCATTAGTGGTTTGTATTATCCGCGGCTCTATATTAAATGTTGTAGCGCTGTTTGAATCTGCGCCGTTCGCCATAGTCCTGCCGGATAACGCGGCTTTTATACTGTCAGCTGTGTCTCTGGGAAAACCGATAATACCGATGGAGATCCTGTTCATATTCTTCTCTTCGCCAGAAACACTACCCTCGTATTGAGGAAGTTCCGTAAGGACTGCGGCGGGTTTTATCGCTGGCTGATGCCTTTTTTGAATCGTCATCCTTGTTATGCTGTCCGCTACTACTTCAGGAGAAAATCTGCCTCCAGCGATCCTTTTCAGCTTGCCTTTTCTTGCCTCCCGTAATGTTAAAACACCCTCTATATCACCCTCTGCGCTTACTTTTAATTCAAATATACGGCTTTCCGTAGATATATTTTCTGGCTGGATTATATTACGGTCGTTTATAAATAAAATTATATCTTCGTCTTGCGGCTGATAGAATCCGTTCCATGCGAGTATATCTACATGTTTAAACCCCGCATCATTAAAGCGACCTGCTATTGTTCCTGCGATCTTTTTAAACTTTTCTGAAGAATCATATCTCCAATACTCATCATAAATAATCTTGAGCTTCGCGTTGTCAGTAGTTAAACCATTCTTTTCTATATCCTGCCTGCGAATAGCCTCTAGTAATTCAGCCTGCCTGCGCAGTTCTGCCTCTATTTTTAATTCCTCCTGGCGCCTTTCCTCTTCCACTCTCATCTTATCCGCCTTTGTAGCAAAATCAAAACTATTGCTATATTCAGATGTCTGTTTTTTATCATCTATAGGAGAATAGCTGTCTTCCATAAACCAGCCTCCTAACAGCCATAAAATTCCATGCTCTCTTAAATCTGTGTCAAATATGATCGAAAATGCCCTTATAGTTTTCAAAGCATTCTGCAGTTCTCCAATTTTTCTATTGACATCTCCAGAAAATATATATGCGTCTGAAACCTCCAGCGTATATATTTTTCCATAAACATCATCCCGCCTTACCGATATCTTTATTGTTTTTCTGGAAAAACCGTCCTTTTGATTTATAACAATAATGTCTTTTCTTTCCTCTTTCTCTTCAAGGGCCAAAGATTGGTTTACTGATACACTGCTGTAGACATTTCTTTCCGGGTTTTCCCTGGAAATAGTCAAAACTCCTTCGGATAAAACAATAGAATTCGGATATTCCATAGAAGAACGTAAAAAATTCATGTCAAACGGTTTCAGATTATCCTGTGGGGAAGAAACGGGCTTCGCTGTCTCTGGCGTCTCAATAGTAAAACCTTCCTTATATTTCCCTGAGTCCTGTATTAATTTCGCTATCTCTGAACGCAAGTCCACAGAAGAATGTTTTTGAAGTATTTGATTGTATACCCTGTTGAAAAAATCGTATTTTTCCTTCTCCCATCCAAATAAACCTTGATAATAATATGATATATTCCGCCTCTCTGCGTCTGTCAAAATACAATAAAGGCCAAACTCACTAAGCGTTGCCCTGATAGAGATATCAGGGCTTTCCGGCGAGCTGTTAGAAAGTCTGCTATAATATGTTTTTATGGCCTCTCGCGCGAGCATTATAGGCAATATATCTCCTCTATTTAGGTATCTGTCGTCAATGGCGAAAGCATTATTGCCAAACATGCTGACAGCCTGACTGCTAAATTCCTTGTCAAGCATCTTGAAAAAATCCCCTTTTTCCAAAGCCTTATTCAATAAGCCTATGATCTCTTCCCATTTTATCCCATTCAGGGACTTTATGCCCTCAGAGTGCTTCATGGCTTCTTTGGGCGTAAACCTTTTTACCTTTACGCTTAAGCTGTTTATGGCATTTCTTATCTTTTCCTTTTCATTGTCATTTATATAAGTAACCCTCAGGGAAAACATCTCCTGGATCTCCTGGACCCCTAATATCTCCCCTGTCAACGCGTCCCGCCTCACCAATATATTATGCTTGCCTTCTATGGAATTTCTAAGTATCTTAATAGCTTCTTCAGGTATCTTATTTTCCAGCTTAATGCCTTTATCTAAAAACCTGCCTAAAACTATTGTTTTGCCTTTATTTTCTATTAAATCCCTTAATTCTAATATGTCTTGTTCTACCATAGGGTGATAAATATATATTTTTTGCGAACCGTCACCTACCTTTACCTGTTTTACAATAATCCCATGACTTGTCTCTATGCTAGCTAGATACTCCCTGGAAAAAATCTTATCTATATTTTGATGTGGATTGTCTTTAAGGCTTGACTTAAGAGTAGAAGACAGTGCAAACACTATGCGCCTCACAGGATCATCAGCCAGAGGCGCCCTGAGACACCCACGCCCCTCACCTGTCTCGCCATAAACCAAGCCGCTGACCAGCATCACCTGCGCCATTAATAACGATATTATCTTCATAAGCATAAACAAACCATCCTCAACTCAACCCAAGTTGACATTTCTGTCAATGACAGTTTTGTCAACTTGGGAGTTCTATAAATCATGCCTCGCGCCAACCGTAAGGTTAATAGGGCTGCTATCCGGGGCTATTCCCTGTTCTTCAGATTCATAATTAGCGAGCGAGAGCCAGGCAATGTATCTCATTGCCTTGTCAAATATGCCACCTCTTGCGGTATGCGTATAAAAATCTTCAGGGATATTATAGATTCCTTTATTATCTTCCGCTCCGCCATTCCCATTCAGGCGCGCGATATCTTCTAAATAATGGGCCAGCTCATGGATAATAGTATCAGTAGCGCTATCAATAACCCCTCTTGAAAGATCTGACTCGCCCAGTAATCTAGCCACAGTCCTTCTTAAATAAATAGTGCCTTCCCTAAAGGCTCCCGGCACTACTAATTTTTCATCCATTAAGACTATATTGCTGAAACCTATATTCCTGGCTATCCCTAACGCCATTTCTACAAATCCTTTTTCTCTCGTGGTATATTCAACGGGATCTATTATAAAATCCTCCAAACGCTCTGCCTGTTTATATAATGTGGCCTTTATGGAGATCCTATCTAATTTTTCCCGGGCAAAAGGTATGCCTCCTATATCAAACAACATATCCCCGCGCGCGCCTTCTCTTTCCTGCGTTGCCCTGATCTGCAGGGCAACGCGCCTGTCCAATAAGCTCGTATCCCCGCTATTCAGAAGAATAACAAGCTGGATAAAAAGTTTTTTATTCTCCTGGGATAAGAGCGCTTCTAAATCCTGATTTCTCACTTTTTCATATTCACCCTGGTTTATATGAGTTACTAATCTCGCCAGCCTCTCATCAAGCCTTCCAGTGGTATATTTCCAGAAGTCTTTTGTAATACCCAGACTCGCCAGGAGGTCAAAGCCCGGTACAAGAGATGCCCAATATGTTTCATCCGTTTCCCAATCCGCTGGAAAACCCTCAAATATAAACTGCGGCTTGCCTGCTTCCGGCTGTTTCATTGTCTTATAGGCAATCGCCTTATAGAACGCTATGGCAATGTAGCGCTGTATAATAGGCATATATTCGTCTTCGTATTCAAAAGCGCTTCTGGTATGTATTAAAGGTAGAGGTATCCGGATATTAATGCCCAGCTCTTTCACATGTTTACGCAAATCCTGTGGAATAAGCGCCAGGCATTCATCATTTAATTCTTTTACCCTGCGTCCTTCTTTATCCAGCACCTGTAACGGCATATCCTTAGTCCTGATAATGGAAAGAGTGCCAAAATCAGTAACACCCCTTTCCCCGCGCCTCACTGCCTTAAACTCAACCCTGCTCAACTCTTCTTTCTCCACAAAAAGCTGTTTTCTCGCGCCTTTATAATCTATAAAGAAAATCTTAAAATGCCCATCCTGGCTCAATCCCGCGAATATCTTCCATGCCCTCTCACTCAGCATCTGGTCCAGCATAGGTATTGTATTTTTCGCTAATTTAACGCGCCTTATGGTTACGCCCTGTTTAAGCCTCGGGTCATTTATCTTCTGTATCCTTGTTAATCTGATCTCTACCGGCGCGCCTGAATCATTCCTGGTAACGTCAAAATTAAAAAGCCATGCGCTTTCCTTATTCTTAGTGATTATCTCAAGCCTGTCCGCGTCTTCAAAAATAGTGTATTTACCCGTACCAAAAAACCCTCCCCAGCTTTTCTGCCTGCCTCCTGCCTTGGTGGATTTCGGGATCAGTAGCGCTATTTCCTGAAGCGCGCCTGTCCCGTTATCCCTGGCCTCTTCCACATATTCTTTCTGGCCTGATTCATTTTTTTGTAGATAATATTCCACATCCACTTCAACATCCCGCATCTCCCCCCTTGACACAATATCTTTTGAATTCTGGCTAATCTCCCTGGTATAAGCGCCTGACTCTGCCTGTATAGTGGCGTTATGCAATATATCCGCCTCTAATTCACCGGACCTTTCAGGGAGCTCATTAATATGCCCTATTAAATAATTCATACTCATCACCAGATTATTAGCGCCTTTTTTAGGCCGCTGGGTTTCTAATTTTATTAACTGGGAAACCTCTGCTCCGCCTGGAGGCATTGATATATCTTCCCCGTTAAACTCTGCGCGCCCTTTCTTTTCTTTTACAAATTCCGCCTTGTCATTGCTTAAAAATATTACAAACGGCTTCGCGTCCCCTATCTCATGCTCACCCTGCGGATTCTCCAGAAAATCCAGTAATTTCTTAAGCTCTACCTTCTTAAAGCTCCGCTCAAACTACTTAAACATCTCTTTATTCGCTAGTAACCTCGTTAACTTCTTTATGAGTATATTATGTTTCTTCTCGTCCTTATCGCCTGCTATGACTGACATAAATTCCGATATCTTCATTTCTTCGCTGATATTCGGATGACTGAGCCTGGAAATAACCCTGTCTATAACCGCCATATCTTTTATGTGGGCATTCCTGTCTATCTTCCATCCAAGTCCTAATAAATAAAAATATTTTGAGTCAAGTTTATCTATATTTATTTCCGGATTCATCGCGGCCCTGAATAAGCCTGAAAACAGGTTCGCGTAGAACCTGCTCTGAATATGCGGCTCTTCCTGCGATAACCTGGCGGCTATATCTGAAGCTAAAAACTTCTCTAATTTAATTTCTAGCTCCGGTATCCTTACACTAAATGCCTCAAACGCCATGCCAGTAGATAAATCCAATTGTCCCTGGCCTTCAAAGCCTTCTTTAAATCTTTTTCTGATTTCTGTTTCCTCAGCTTTATAAAGTTCTTCCATTAAAGGCCTGATAAGTTTTTCTATATTATTTTTATATGCTTTAGGCATCAGGCCGAGAAATGGCTCATAAGATGCCTTTATTCTTTCTATAAGCCCTTTACGTTTAGATAAAATCTCTTTATTCCAGTATTCAAGCATTTTTCCTTCTCTTTCAATATCCTCAGTTTTTGAGGGCGCCTTCATCATCTCTTTTGCAACATTCGGATCAAGATGCCTGACCTCTTTAGTCTCTGGATTAAAAAACACGAAATAATCTCCGTTTACTTCGCTGGGTATAAAACCTGGCTCGATTAAACTCCTGACATTTATTTCATTTCCTTCTATGTCAAAAAGCGTTAAAAACTGCTGGTCCAATATAAAGGTTTTACTTTCATTGACAAGGGACTTCAGAAGATGAAACCACCTGTTCTTTAATGTATAAAACCAGCATACTTCGCCTTTTTCAATGGCATAAAACACTTTGCCTCCTTTAAAAAACTTGATTTTCATATCTTCTGAATACGGAAAGCCGTCTATCTTTTTATCTGTTTCAAGATCTGTTAATCTATATATAAATTTCCCAGGCTTTTCATGATAAGGCCCGTTCATTACCAATATGCCTTGTTCCATGAACATATCTGTATTAGCGTCTATAGGAGAATACTGGCTGAATAATAATACATGCCCGCCTATTTTCTTCTGGGGCGTGGGATGGTTTAAATAACCTTCGGGAACCTGGTCCTTAAGCCTGAGATAAACATCACTTTCGGTTTTACGTTTTCCTGTTTTTCTATCACAAAGATACACTCCTTGTGGCAGTGTATCCGGATATGTATAGCCTAATACCATAATATCCTTTTCATCCGATCGTATTACTATAAGTACTTTTTCCATGCCAGGGTCTTCCCCTGTTTTTAAATTAATTATACGAAAACTATCTGCATCAGTCTGTATTACAGCAATCACGCCCGTGGAATCAATATCAATCCTATTAACCCCTTCCACCAGCATCCTGCCAAGCTCCAGGCTGAACAGAGAATATTTTCCATGCCTATCTTTCAGGATTACCACATCAGCCCTGTCGTGGACACGATAAGCCTGAAAAGTATCAGCGCCTGCTATTTTTACGCCTTCCTTCCTTAAATTATTAAAATCCTTGTAGAATAAACTGCCCTTATCCTCATAAACCGCGTACTGGTCAGAAGCAGATAATTCTATTTTTGCAGGCGGTTTCCATAATCCGACATTTATACCATCGTATTCATTTAGCTTAAAATCTCTTATCTCAAACACGCTATTATCCTTATAGAAAATAAAAGTATCGGGATTAATCCGTCTTACCTTATCAAAACCTCCCTCAAAAGCTATTTTATAAAACCGATTTTCTGCTTCGGTATCATATATCTTGTTTTCAATTACAATAAACCTGTTCGGCGCGTCGCTGGGCCTGGATGCCTTAAACGCCTGGCCATGTTCCGGTGAAGCCGGCACAAATGTCAATGCGTGCATTTCGCTGAACTCAACCTTATTTCGGAACTTTTCCTGGTCAAAGTAAATTACATCCCCTGTCTTGGGGTCGCTGAAAACAAAATATCTTCCGTCAAAGGATACCTGGCTGTATCGCCCATCAAATTCAGTAATAGGCCAGGGCGCGTCTATTATTCCTAATTTATTATAAAAACGCCACCTCAACTTATTAGATCCTGCTACAGAAAGCAATACAAACATAGAATTGTAACCTGAATCTATAGCTCCTGACGCGCCATTTATCGCATACTCCCCGGATTTAGATACTGCGTAGTATTTCCCATTCTTACGAAAATACAAATACTGTTGGTTCTCGTATTCGAATTGGCTTTTATAATACCCGATAACCTCCCCATAATAATGAAACACAGCTCCTGTTTTTTTGTCTATTGCCACAGGATGCTCAGGATCTCGCTTGTCTATAGTTAATTCTTTAATGCGGGGATGAGTATAAATAGATGACCAAGGCCAGGCCCCGTCTAATGTATCGCCTTTTCGCCATTCATATCTCATTGATAGCTCCCTCCGTATGAGGTTAATTTGCACAAGATACCGCTTGCCTGTATTAATTTCTTCTTCTGTATAAAAAAGACTTTTACTGTCAGGGGTGATTTCAAAATCTGTAAATCTTTTAGGCACCTGTTCAGCGTTAACATCTGTCTCTCTTGAAAAATTATTATTTAAAAAATGTAGTATGCCGTTTTCCAGGTCCAGGACTGTGCCGTCATTCTGATTAACAGCGAATCTTTTATCCGGAGAATAAATAAATTCTTTATTTAAAGAAGGCTTTAAAATAAGAAGACTGCCTTTTTGCCAAGATAAATGACCTATATCATTTTCGTGTATTAAAATCCTATCCATTTTAGAGTCTCCAGGAA
>JAUYDX010000097.1 GCA_030691625.1 Candidatus Omnitrophota bacterium
ATTTTTGCGGGGTAGCTACAATAGTGACGAAATTGTTCAATATAACAATGCCCGATATGGCGTATTTCGGCCAGAAAGACGCTCAGCAGGCAATTGTGATCAAGAAGATGGCAAGGGATCTTAATATGCCTGTAAAGATAAAGGTGGAGCCTATCGTCAGGGAAAAAGACGGCCTCGCAATGAGCTCGAGAAACATCTTTCTTAATAAGGAAGAGCGTAGTCATGCGCAAGCCATTTACAGGTCTTTAAAATTGGCAAAAAGTTTATTTAAAAAGGGCGAGCGGGATTCCGCGGGAATAATCAATAAAATGAAACAGCTTATAAACGAAGAACCTGACGCGAAGATAGATTATATAAAGGCAGTGGACCCAAGGGATCTGAAGGATGTGAAAAGGATTTCCGGGAAAACGCTGTTAGCGATAGCGGTTAAGATAGGCAATACACGGCTGATAGATAATATTATATTAAATTGAAAGGGGATGGTTTTATGATGTTCAGGACTATTTATAAATCAAAGATACAGGGAGCGATTGTCACAGAGGCAAACCTGGAATACGTGGGGAGCGTCACCATAGATGAGGATCTGATGGTCGCCGCTGACATCATTCCCAATGAGCGCGTGCAGGTGGTGAATCTGAATAACGGAAGCCGCATAGAGACTTACGTGATCCCCGGCAAGAAAGGGTCAGGCGTTATCTGCATGAACGGGGGCGCGGCCAGATGGGCTTTGGCCGGGGACAGGATCCTCGTGATCTCCTACGCGATGATGGATGACAAGGACGCAGCAGCATTTAAACCAAAGGTTATTTTCGTGGATAATAAAAATAAGATAACGGGTAAAAAGTAAGATGACCACTCACCCATATAAAAAAGAAGACGACCTGAAATATAAAGAGAACCTCAAGAAAAAAATCCTGAAGCTCAAGAAAGAGAAGCAGGCGGTAATAATAGTGCATAATTACCAGCGCGACGAGGTTCAGGATATAGCTGACATAAGCGGCGATTCTCTGGCCTTGAGCCAGGCTGCGGTGCGCTCAGACGCGAAGGTCATAGTTTTCTGCGGTGTGGATTTCATGGCGGAAAGCGCGTCTATCCTTAATCCTGACAAGATAGTATTACTGCCTGTGAAAGAAGCGGGCTGTCCAATGGCTGATATGGTTACCGTGGAAAGGCTCAGGGAAAAGAAGAAGGAACATCCTCGCGCGGCCATTGTCTGCTATGTGAACTCATCCGCGTCCATAAAAGCTGAAAGCGATATATGCTGCACGTCTTCAAACGCCATCCAGATAGTCCAATCCCTGAAAGATTACAAAGAAATAATATTCGTACCGGATAAAAACCTCGGAAGGTACGTTCAACAGAACGTGCCTGATAAAAAGATAATACTGTGGGAAGGATTCTGCCCCACTCATATAAGGGTTTCAAGGGAAGAGGTATTAAAGGCAAAAGAGGAACATCCTGACGCTGAGGTGCTGGCGCATCCGGAATGCAATCCTGATGTCCTGGATGTAAGCGACCACATATGCTCTACAGGCGGGATGTTCAGCTATGTAAAGTCATCAAAATCAAAAGAGTTTATAATCGCCACTGAATCCGGCATGCTTTACAGATTAAAAAAAGACAATCCAGACAGGAAATTTTACGTGCCCACGGACAGGCTGGTCTGTCCCACGATGAAACTTACCACTCTTGGATGGGTGGCTCATTCATTAGAGGCGATGGAGCACGAGATCAAGATAAGCGGGGATATAAGAGACAAGGCTTATAGATCCCTGGAGCGGATGTTAAAGGTTTCAGGGGAAAAGTCAGGTACCGCGATGGCGGGTTATTGAGAATATGAAAAATATAGGCATAATAGGCTGTGGCGTAATGGGTTCTGAGATAGCGGAATATATATCCAGGAATCTCAGCCAAAAGGCAAATATAATAGGTGTCTGTGATATTGATTCCAGGAAGGCAGAGGACCTCGCGGCCAGGATAAAACCCAGGCCTTTAATTACAGGAATAGACGCTCTTTTAGAGAAATCAGATCTGGTAATAGAAGCGGCATCTCCTGATGTGTCCGGCGAGGTAGCGGAGAAGGCAGATGCTATGGGAAAAGAGGCCCTTATTATGAGTACGGGCGGGCTTTTGAAGAAACCTAAGCTGATCGAAAAAATCAATATGGGCAGGTCAGGCATTCATATCCCGAGCGGCGCTGTGTGCGGCCTGGACGGGTTAAGGTCCGCCATGACAGGCGCGGTAAAGGGCGTGACGCTGGTCACAAGAAAACCCCTGAAAGGCCTCGCAGGCTCCCCGTATTTAAAAGAAAAGAATATAGATATAGAAAAGATAGACAGGGAAACACTTTTATTTTCCGGTACAGCCAGGGACGCCATAAGGTATTTTCCGCAGAATGTAAACGTGGCTGTCACGCTTAGCATATACGGGCTGGGAGCTGACCAGACGCGCGTGAAGCTATTCACTTCTCCTGAATATACGAGAAACACCCACGAGATAGAGGTGGAAGGGGAATTCGGCAGGCTCTGGACAAAGACAGAGAATTTGCCGTCAGGGAAAAATCCCAAGACGAGCCAGCTTGCCATATTTTCAGCGATAGCGAAACTAAAAGAGATTCTGTAACTATACAGAAATTAAATCATAAACAGGGAGGAGGTGATTAAGAATGGAAAAAGTAATGAAATGCGGAATAAAGAAGCAGAAGGGGTATCTTTATTTCATTGACAAACACGGCGATATCTCCAGAGCAAAGATGGCCCGCGGCGGAAAGAAAAAGAAAAAAAGATAACTGTTCTAAATTCGCGTCCCGCATCGTCCGTTTCGCCCGCTGCAAAACAGCGAGGCGAACGAGACGTGCGGGACTCCGAAAAAAGCGAAAAGGCAAACAACTTGACACTACTAACATTGTCACAAGTGTAAAGTTGTTTTTTTAGATAGATGCGTTTTATAATATTATCTCTTCTGCTTGCATTCCTTTTTATATCCCAGACAAATACAATACTAGACACTGACCTCTGGTGCCATTTCAAAACAGGCGAATATATTGTAAAAAATATCAGCGTTCCAAGGCAGGATATATTTTCTTATACCCTGGAGGGAAAGCCCTGGATAGACCACGAATGGCTCTCGCAGATTTTACTGTATACCGTCTTTACGAAATCCGGATGGGCCGGCATTAATATCCTCAAAGTTCTTTTAATATCCGCGTGTTTTTTAATACTGCTTTATTTTTTAATCTCAAGACATGGAAAGATTATTTACGCGGCGCTGTTTACGCTGCTTTCGATACTGGCGTTTGGTTACAGGTCATTTATAAGGCCGGAGATTTTTTCATATCTGATGCTGTGCCTGTTTTTTTATATGCTTGAGAGCGATAAAAGAGCGTATATACTGCCAATTTTACAGATCCTGTGGACAAACCTGCATGGTTATTTTATCCTGGGGCCTATAATGGTATTTTTGTACTGCGTAGGAGAGCTTATTTCAGGGGATTTTATAAAAGCCAAGAGGCTGGGCATGATATTCATAATGGTATCTCTGGCGTGTTTTATAAACCCTTATTTTTATAAAGGCGCCTTATATCCCGCATGGGTCTTAGTGGGCGTTTTTAGCGAACAGAAAGACTGGATAGCAGGGATATCTGAGTTAAAGATGCCTGTAAACGCTGATTTTGGAAGGTATGTATTTTTCTGGGTATTTGCCATCGCCTCAAGCGTCACTTTTCTATTAAATCTTAAGAAGGCCAGGATGCGGCATGTGTTTATTTTTTTGGGCGCGTTCGCCGCTTCTTACATGGCTGTAAGGAACATCCCTATTTTTATATTTATCGCCATGCCGATAGCTGTTATAAATCTGAATGAAGCCGGGATCGCCGGGAATATAAAAGAAAAAAAATATTATATACCAGCGGCTATTATTATAGCTATGGCGTCATATTTTTTTATTTCAGACAAATATTATGCGTTTACAAATCAAATCCCGCAGAGAAAGACGGAATTTAAAGCAATGCGGTTTTTGACACCCTTTGGCGCATGCGATTTTCTTGAAAAGAATAATATAAAAGGCCGCATATTCAATACTGTTGATTTCGGGCATTATATAGCTTACAGGTTTTATCCTGAAAAAAGGATATTTATAGATACTAGGACAGAATTATATGGTAACGAATTATTCCGGTTGTATCAAAATGCCGAGAATTATCCTGGAGAGTGGGAAAAACTTCAAAAAAAATATGATTTTCAAGTAGCGCTTATCCGGTATCTTTTTGGCGGCACAGAACGCCTCTTGAGATATCTGTATAATAGCAAAGAATGGAGGCTGGTGTATTACGACGAAAACTCGGTAATTTTTTTGCGTGATACGCCGGAGAATAAAGAGGCGATAGAAAAATTCAAAATAGATTTCAGCGGAAAGAAAATCCAGGAGGAGGATAAAACCCTGGGTATCGCGAATTTCTTTGAAAAGATAGGGGAATCCGCCTTGGCAGAAAAGGTTTATGCCGAACTTTTAAAGCTTAATCCTAAATTTTTAGAGGCAGGCAATAATCTTGCGACTATTTATATCAATACCGATAGATACAGCGAAGCGCTCGGTATTATAGACAGGCTTTTGGAATATTATCCAAAGTCAGCGGGGCTCTATAATAATAAAGGCGCGGCGTATCTGGGTATGGGCAGGATAGAACAAGGGCTTTTGGAGCTAAAAAAATCCACCAGGTTAAATCCTTATTTAAGGCAGGCATCTTACATGATGGGGCTTGTGTATCTTCAAAAAGGCGATATAGACAGGGCTATGAAACAGTTTATAAAATATGTAAATTTAGACCCGTATAATCCCGGCGCGCACAGGATGCTGGGAGATATCTATAAGCAAAAAGGGCTTTTAAAAAAGGCGGAGTCAGAATATAATGAGGCGGATAAATTGGAAGGTAAATAAGAAGAAAGGCCAGAGATCATGAGGATAGCAGCGGATTATTTAAAAAACAATAAAAAATATGTAATTAACTTACTCGCAGGATTAATAGAAATACCTACGATAAATCCGCCCGGGGAGAATTACGAGGAGATGGTGTCTTTTTTGGAGAGGGAATGCAGATTGCTTGGATTGACAACAAGGAAATATGTTACGCCGGACAGGGTGCTGGATAAATTTGGGATCAATGCAGGATCCAGGAGAATAAGCCTTGTGGCTGATCTGGATATCGGGGCAGAGAAGGTATTGCATATAAATTCTCATTATGATGTAGTGCCTGCAACTGATAAATGGGACACAGATCCTTTTAAGGCAGTGGTTAAGGCCGGCAGAATTTACGGCAGAGGTTCTGAAGATATGAAAGGCAATATCGCTAGCGTATTGTTCGCGTTGAAGGCATTGAAGGATTCAAGGATAATACCAAAAATAAATATTCAGCTTTCTTTTACTCCTGATGAGGAGATAGGCGGGAGGACAGGGCTTGGGTATCTGGTGGATGAAGGATTGGTAAGGGCGGATTACGCAATGAGTGAAGGTTATTCGGGGGATTATATTTCTATAGGAAATAAAGGAGTTTTATGGGCGGATATAGAGGTTATAGGCCGTTCAGCCCATGGCTCAACGCCGCACAAAGGCGTAAATTCATTTGAGAGGATGAATTTATTAGTTAATGAGCTCGTGAAATTGAAAAACAGGATATCAAAAAGAAAAACCCGCTATAGCATGAGAGATGCCGCTTCCAGGAGCGCTACTTTTGTGATGGGAGGTATGACGCAAGGCGGTATAAAGGCAAATGTAGTGCCTGGCGTTACCAGGTTTAGCATAGACAGGCGCCTGATACCCGAGGAAAATATAAACAAAGCAAAAGAAGAGATAGCCGTTATTATTAAAAAGTTTAACAGGAGATACAAAGATTCAAAGGTCAGGATAAGATTTTCTTCGCAGGAAAAGCCAGCCATATCCAGAAAAGACACGGCATTTTTTAAAATAGTTTCTGATTCTGTGGAAAAGGTGGCTGGTAAACGCGCGAATTTCAGCGTGATGCCAGGGGCTACTGATATGCGGTATTTTATGTGGAAAGGTATTCCAGCTCTTGGCTACAGCGCGTCAGGCGGAGAAAAATGGCATAGCGATAATGAGTTTGTTTCTATAGACAGCCTGGTAGACACATCTACGGTTTTTGCGTTAATCATGAGCCAATTGTCATAAAGCCATAAACAACTTGACACTTGAAACAATGTCACAAGTGTCAAGTTGTTTGGGGATGGGATGGTTATGGAAGATACGGCTATAAGGATATCCGGGGCAAAGGAACATAATCTCAAGAACATCAATCTTGAGATCCCGAGGAATAAGCTGGTGGTTATTACAGGCCTGAGCGGTTCGGGAAAATCTTCTCTTGCCTTTGACACGATATACGCGGAAGGACAGCGCAGGTATGTGGAGAGCCTGTCTGCCTACGCCAGGCAATTTTTAGAGCAGCTTGAAAAACCTGACGTAGAACGCATAGAGGGCATGTCCCCGGCCATTGCCATTGAGCAGAGAAAGGCAGGAGGCAATCCGCGATCCACTGTGGGCACCACCACAGAGATATACGATTATCTCAGGCTTCTTTTCGCGAGGATCGGGAAACCTTATTGCTACAAATGCGGCAGGGAGATAAAACAGCAGAGCCAGGATGAGATAATGGACAGGATTTTAAAATATCCGGCTGGCATGTCAATATTGATACTGGCGCCTTTAGTGAGGGGCAGAAAAGGGGAATATCAAAGCCTATTCAGCGAACTGAAGAAACAGGGGTTTGTCAGGATAAGGCTGGATGGAAACGTGATTTCGCTCGACGAAAAAATCAAACTGGATAAATTTAAAAATCACACTATAGAGGTGGTGGTGGATAGGCTCGTCATAGAAAAAGGCGCGAGGGAACGCCTGGCGGATTCTGTGGAAACAGCGTTAAAGGTAGGCAAAGGCCTGATGCTCGTAAATAAAAACAATCAGGAAGAAGAGCTTTTCAGCGAGCTGTACGCGTGTCCTGACTGCGGGGTGAGCTACGAAGAGATAGAGCCAAGGATGTTTTCTTTTAACAGCCCTTATGGCGCGTGCCGCTCTTGCGATGGACTGGGCACAGTAATGGATATAGACCCTGAGCTTGTGATACCGGACAAAACAAAATCTCTTAGAGAGGCAATAAGGCCGTGGCGGGTCGGCGGGATGAGGATAATCATTCATTACAGGAGGCTTTTAAGAAAGCTGGGCCAGGAATATGGCTTTGATATAGACACCCCCTTTAATAAAATCCCGAAAAAGATAAAGGATGTTATTCTTTACGGTTCCAAGAAAGCGGAGTGGGGGATTCGCTTTGAAGGCGTGGTGCCGAACCTGCTAAGAAGATTAAAGGATACGGACAGCGAATTTATGAGGGCTGAAATAAATAAATATACGACTGTTTCCGAGTGTCCTGAGTGCAAGGGAAAGCGGCTGAGGCCTGAGGCCCTTTCTATTAAAATAGGCGGGATGTCAATAAGCGACGTGTCAAGTTTTTCAGTAAGGGACGCGAAGAAATTCTTTTCAGGTTTAAAGCTTACGGAGACGCAGGAGAATATAGCCCTCCAGGTTTTAAAGGAGATACGCGAGAGGCTTAATTTTATGACAAATGTAGGGCTGGATTATCTGACACTCGATAGGATCAGTTCCACGCTTTCCGGCGGGGAGGCGCAGAGGATAAGACTGGCCACGCAGATAGGCGCCGGCCTTGTGGGCGTAGTTTATGTGTTGGATGAGCCAAGCATAGGGCTTCACCAGAGGGATAACGATAAACTCCTCGCCACGCTAAAGGCATTAAGGGATTTAGGCAATACGCTTATAATCGTAGAGCACGACGAAGCTACCATAAGAAACGCGGATTATATCGTAGACCTTGGGCCTGGAGCTGGAAAACACGGCGGATACATAGTGGCTGAAGGAGGCATTAAAGATATTATTGGCTCAAAGGATTCACTTACCGGAAGTTACCTGCGCGGAGAATTAAAGATAGATATCCCTGCGAAAAGACGTAAGGCGATAAAAAATAGATCTCTTGTTATCAGAAATGCCCGTGAGCATAACCTTAAAAATATAGACGTTCAAATACCCCTGGGGCTTTTTGTCTGCATTACAGGCGTGTCAGGTTCAGGCAAAAGCACACTGGTGGACGATATCCTGTATAGGGCGCTTGCAAAGAAATTTTACGGCTCAAAAGAAAAGCCAGGCGGCCATGACGAGATTCTGGGAACTGACCAGGTGGACAAGGTTATTGTCGTGGACCAGTCACCTATAGGCAGGACCCCGCGGTCAAACCCTGTTACGTATACAGGGGTATTTTCTTTTATAAGGGACATATTCGCGAAACTTCCTGAATCCAGGATGAGGGGTTACAGGCCGGGCCGTTTCAGTTTCAATGTTAAAGGCGGAAGGTGCGAGGCATGCCAGGGAGACGGCATCAAGCAGATAGAGATGCATTTTTTGCCAGACGTTTACGTTACATGCGAAGTCTGCGGCGGAAGGCGGTATAATCATGAGACATTGCAGGTTCTCTACAAAGGCAAATCTATCGCGGATGTCCTGGAGATGACAGTAGAAGACGGCCTGGAATTTTTTAAAAATATCCCAAGCATACGGCAGAAACTGAAAACGCTTTATGACGTGGGCCTTGGTTATATTGAACTGGGCCAGTCCGCCACCACCCTTTCAGGAGGGGAAGCGCAGAGGGTGAAACTAGCTACTGAACTCAGTAAGATCGGGACAGGCAAAACCCTTTATATACTTGACGAGCCTACCACTGGATTACACTTCGCTGATATTGACAGATTGCTTAAGGTTTTACACGCGCTCGTGGAAGGCGGGAACAGCGTTTTAATAATAGAGCATAATCTGGACGTCATAAAATCAGCGGACTACATAATAGATTTAGGGCCTGGCGGAGGAGACGAAGGCGGTCAGATTGTGGCCTGCGGCTCGCCTGAAGAAATAACCAGGGTCCAGTCCTCATATACCGGCCTATACCTTAAACAACATCTTAATAGCTCCGCAACAACTTGACACTACAAACATTGTCACAAGTGTAAAG
>JAUYDX010000062.1 GCA_030691625.1 Candidatus Omnitrophota bacterium
GAAGGCAGTCTCGGCTCATTGATCTCTTTCACAACTGTAATAACGCAAGGCAAAGGAGATTCAACAATATCATACCCCTCTTCTGTCATCCTCTCTGCCCGTATCAGAGAATCCTTGATATCTTCTATCTTTTTTACAAAAGTAATTTGAGGCATGTCAAGAAATGCCGCTATGCCGGGCCCCACCTGTGCAGTATCCCCGACTATTGACTGTTTCCCGCAGATTATAATGTCAAATTTTCCGATTCTTTGGATAGTCTATGAGAGCGTGTAACTGGTAGCCCAAGTATCGCTTCCCGCAAACGCCCTGTCCGATACCAGTACTGCCTCATCAGCGCCCAGAGATATTGCCTCGCGAAGCGCCTCTTCCGCCTGAGGAGGGCCCATTGTCAATACAGTGACTGATCCTCCAAATTTTTCTTTAAGCCTGACGCCCTCTTCAATCGCATACATGTCAAACGGGTTTACAATGCTCTGGACCCCTGTCCTCACGAGCGTATTTGTCTCAGGGTCTATCCTGACATTTGTCGTATCCGGCACCTGTTTGATGCAAACTATAATATTCATAACCCATTCCTGACTATTTTACCGCGATTCTTTTATCAGGTGGTTCGCGATTATGCCGCGCTGTATCTGATTTGTGCCTTCGTATATCTGCGTGATCTTCGCGTCGCGCATGTATTTTTCAATAGGATAATCTCTCATATAACCATACCCGCCGAATAACTGTACGCAATCCGTAGTCACCTTCATTGCCATGTCAGAAGCAAAAAGTTTTGCCATTGCAGAATCCTTTCCAACCTTTGAATTTCCGTTGTCAATCATCCTGGCGCATGCATATATTAATGCCCTTGACGCCTCAATCTCAGTGGCCATATCCGCCAGCATAAACTGCAGGCCCTGAAAACTGGATATGCTTTTGCCGAATTGTTTTCTTTCTTTCATGTACCGGACTGTCAGATCCAGGGCCCCCTGCGCGATCCCCACTGCCTGGCTAGCCACTCCAGGCCTTGACTGGTCAAATGTCTTCATTGCCACTATAAATCCCATGCCTTCTTTGCCCAATATATTTTCTTTAGGGATCTTGCAGTCTGTAAATACCAATTCTCTCGTGGCAGACGCCCGAATTCCCATCTTATCTTCTTTTTTCCCGAATTCAAAACCCTTTGTGCCTTTTTCAACAATAAACGCAGCTGCCCCACGCGCGCCTTTGGACCTGTTAGTAGAGGCGACAACCGTATAAACCTCTGCTTCTCCGCCGTTAGTGACCCACTGTTTTGTGCCGTTTAAAACATAATGATCGCCTTTTTTTTCAGCTGTCGTGGCTATAGCTCCTGCGTCGCTGCCTGCGCCTGCTTCAGTCAGGCCGAAAGCGGCTAGCTTTTTTCCTTTGGCTATGTCAGGCAGGTATTTCATTTTCTGCTCTTGGGTGCCGAATAAGATAATCGGAAATGTACCGAGCGCTGTTGCCGCAAACGCCAGCGAAATACCGCCGCACGCCCTGGATAATTCCTCGGTCGCCAGCACCAGCTCCATCGCTCCTCCGCCTGTGCCGCCGTATTTTTCTTCGATATAAATGCCGCATAAATCGCTGGCAGCCATTATCTTTACTATATCCCACGGGAAAATGCCTTCCGCGTCATACTTCGCAGCGACAGGCCTGATCTTTTCCTCCGCGATCTGCCTGGCAATATCCCGTACCATTATCTGTTGTTCGGTCAATAAATAATCCATTACGGCCTCCTCCTATCTTATTTTATAAACCAATGTTTTTGTTTTTCCGTCCCTTGTGATATCGATGCTTAAAAGCTTGGGGCCTTGATTTGACGCGACATTTTCATATGCCCTGTATATCCCGAGCAGGCTATTAACAGGATATCCGTTTATGGTTTTGATGACATCCCCTTCTTTTATGCCAAAACTCTCTGTAAGCTTCGCAACAGCCATATTCTGGACCAGAAATCCGTCTTTATTAACCACTGCTGTTCCGAGATCAGTATTAAATTTAAGGCTAGCGCCTTCCCCGAACCTGTATTTCGGCTCTACCCTTTTTATAGCAGACATGATAACGGCGCCCGCGTTATTAATCGCGGGCTGGACGCTGGATCTGTCCAGGGACCACACGTTGTCGCCTATTTTCTTTGAATTTATTTTATCAAAAAGCTCTGTTATGAGGACTTTTTTATCAGCAGTTTCGTCTCTGGGGCTGTTAAAAACAGTTTTTTCCTTATCTGATAGCTGTTTTGCCTGGGCTATGGCGTTATAGTCTTTTTCCAGGACAATCTTTTGTTTTTCAAGGCTTTTTATTGTAAAATCTTCCAGGTCATTTTTTGTGATTTTTTTGGCGGGCTTATTATAATTATATTCCAATACGCTTGACTCGACTGTTTTTTCAAAAATCATCCCTGAATCTTCAATTGGAATAAGCTCTCCGGCTTTAACTATAATGCCGGCCCCGGACCCCGCGTCATAAAGCACAAGAATATTTTCTTTTATATCAGATATTCTCAGGGATTTCGCGGGATTTTTATAAGAAAAAAACATATCCCCTGTCATGTAAAGTTTTTTGCCTTTATTCTTGGTGCCTATAATAGCATACCATGAAGATTTATTTTCTTTAACAGTCCCGACAGGGCTTGCGAAAACAGGCCCGGCCAGGGTTATTGCAAAAGTTATTATAAATAGTATTTTAAAGCGCTTAAACATGTTAGATAGATTATATTATTATATTCAATCAGTCAACAAAAATCTAGTGCCTGCACCAGTGCATGGCACTATTTTCTATTCATACCTTATGGATATATTGAAATCTGCCTGATCCCTTTTAAATCCTTTTGGAAAACGCTCGAAAGGCATTGCCTTTTTTATGATCTTTACAGCGCTTCTTACCAGCCTCAGGTCAGGATTATTGAGCACAAC
>JAUYDX010000003.1 GCA_030691625.1 Candidatus Omnitrophota bacterium
TCCTTCTCCTATAGAGGGAACATAATAAATATTACAATACGTCCAATCTACCGTCTCGCTTATTACTAGGTCAGGAAATCCGTCAATGTTATAATCATTTAAGCTAATAAGTTGTACTGATTTATCAGGAAAAATAGAATATTCATAATAACCATACGCCACTGGTTCAAGCCTCTGTCCTATGTGGAACTTTTTAGGATCAGCTACTATCCTCCCAGTCCCTATCTCCATTATGCCTTTTTCTGTCATTATATATTTCTGTCTGGCGTCGCTGGGTATCTTGCTCGGACCTTGGCCTGGCCGCGGGATAAAAAGCGGCTTTACAAGAAACGAATTTATAGCGTCCGCGTCTATTCCGCTTCCGGATTCGACAGATCCTGTTCTTTCGCTAAGATTTATATTTTTCTTAGGGGTAGTAACTTCATTAGAAGTTACTACCTCCTGGGCTGTAAGTATGTTTAACCTCTCTACCAGGGACTTATACTCTTCTTCCTCTTCTTTGCCTAAATCCCCTTTTTCCCTTTTTCTCGCCAGTTCAAGAAGCCTCCTGGTCCCTGGCGTAAAAGGCACAGCTATAAACTGCTCTGTCTTAATAAGGGGCATAAGTTCATCTTCCTCACTATTATTAAATAAAGGGTTAAATACCGCTGACTGCTCAAGGATTTCTTTTTTAAAAGGCGCCATAGCCACTGGCTGGCTGAATTCCATGCCGTCTATTATTACAGCCCTTTCTATCCCTGGTATGATCTCAGCGCCTGATTCCTTTAAACTCACAGCGCCCTGCCAGTCAAATAATTTCTCGTGCAGGAAAAATGCTTTCCTATTTTTTGGAATCAGTAATTGCTCAAACTGTTTATCGTGAGGCAGGATCACGTATCCTTCCTGCCTGAGTTTATCAATAGTCTCTTTTAAAGCTGACTGGGCGTATATACGGACGAGTCTTACTATGTAAGCGTAGTTTTCATTGCTCTCTATCAGGCCATCCAATCCAATAATAATGGTATTTATATATCCTGCCTTTTCGCTATAGGTTAAATCCTGATTATTTATAATCTCATCTATCGCGTATTCTATGCCTATCTCCATACCTGATTTACCCTGCAGGTTAAAAGGTATCACGATATTATCTCTCGACCTCTCCACGCTCATAAGCCTGCCAAGCTCTACAATCAGCCCTCCTTCCATAGCCGCGGCCTGGACAATATCCACGGGTACCTTCGCACTAAAGATCACCTCGCCGTTCCTTGAAAATAGCACCTTTTTATCAGGCGCTGAAATATGGACTACCTCTATCTTCTTTTTCTCTGCTTCTATATCTTCCGCGCTTAAGGGTTTAGGGGTCTTGTCTCCCTCGTTCGGCACAAACATCTTGGAGAGCTTTTCAGCGTCCATGCCCCTGCCATTGTCAGAGATTGTAATGGTATTTTCTGTTATGGCAATGTGGACTGATTTATTTCCCTTTTCTTTATCTTTATAATTTATTCCTTCTTTTGGCACTATGACCTTAATGATCTTAAAACCATTTACCTTTTCTACGGGACCGTCTTCTATTTGAGTAGTAATATTTACGGTTTTTATAAACGGGAAACGGCCCCGGATAAGACCAATGATATTCTCAGGCGAAGAGATTTTTCTTTTTACGCTGACTTTAACTGTTGTCCCATTGCCCGCCCCATTGACTGAGTATTTCCTGAATTCATCCATTAAAACAGGTTTTATCTGGATATAATTCTGGCCCGCACAGTCTTTCAGGATAGTTAATTGATACGCCTTATCGCCTCTTGAGGTCCACACATCTATCCTGTCTATGCCTGTTGCCTCAAGCCAGCTTAATATCTGTTTCACTCCCCAGCCAAACTGACCTATCTCCAGTCCTAAGCTGTCTAAGCTGTTTGAAACCGCCTCAAGTATTGCCTGCATCCTTGGATTTTTATTCTGGTCTATTACCTTGATTTCGAATCTCGGGTCATTATAAGAATCCCTATTTATCTCATCCACAAACTTTTTGATATATCCTGATTCCACCATCCTTTCGTATTCTTCTAAGGGAATCTTTTTCCCTGCTAAGAGATTCTGGCAGTACAGAAAATGGTCGAAGTCAATTCCTTTAAACCCTTGAGAAGGGTCGCTGAATTCAAATGCCTCAGGGCTGTCCTTGACTGAATCAGGTTCAGGATTTGCCAGGCCAGTCATAGCATCAAGCAGTTCAACAGGCCTCTGGCCCTGGCCTTTAAAAAGCGACTCCACCCTCAGGTTTCCATTATTTTTATGGAGTTCCTCAGGATAAACAAGGCTTGTAATCAGCATCACCTGAACTATCAATAACAATATTATCTTCATATTATTACTTTCTAATATTCTTCGAGCGAGGCCGCAAGGCCGAGTCGAGAAGTCTGCTCCGAGCGAAGCCGAGGGGTTCTCGACTCACAGCTTCGCTGTTCGCTCGAACAATAATATTTATCCTCCTGGCAAATAAGCTGTTACTATTCAGCTCTATAAATCATGCCTTGAATCTAAAGCTACTCCGGCCAAGCCCTGGTCTTTAGCCAATAGCGCCTCTACAATAGTCTTCGCTATGGTTTCGCTGAAGGCAACGATACTTGGCGCGCTAAAAGAGTTATTGTCAAACCCCATATCAGTCCCATCCTGAAGGTTATCCATCGCGAACAGGATTTCCTTTGAAATCCCTGTTATGGTAACAGGAAGATTCCGTTTCCATTGAAGTTTGTGAAACGCGTATCTTTCCGTAAACCTGTCTCCAATCCGCTCTATGATGGAATTTAATTCAGTGTATGAAAATCTCTTTTTGGCGCTCACCCTTCCTGCTATAAGAGCAAGCTGAAAACACTGGTCCCTGATAGCCTTGGCTAACTCAAATGGAGTCGCGCCAGAGGGTTTAAATCGCGTCATATGTTGAGGACTGATATCAGCTATCCTGCCCCCTAGCCTTATATTGGAAAATCTCATGCTCTCGTCTATATTATCAAGACAGCCTACAGGCGTAATCCCAAGGTCATATTTTCTGTTAGAGGCAATATCGTGATAATATTCCACGAGCCCCGTGTAACCCCAGCCATTTTCCGCGATCTTTGCCAGTTCATCTATGCTGTTACAAAGCCATCCTGCTAGTTCATCAGCGTTTTCAGGATCCCAATCTATAGCGTATGTGGTAAATGATTTTATATCTTCAACATGATACTTGAATACTGTTAGATTGGTAAAAATTTCGATGTCCTGGCCAGGTAAATTTATAATCTTACAATTGCCCATAACTGTGCCTTTGCTATCCGGATTAAGCTTATTCCACATACCTGCCTCTGTCAGGAAATCATCCAATGCCTCCTTAGACCTTTTAATCTTATAAATCACCCCTCCCGGGCCTGATTTATCTTTTATGACCAAAGACCTGCCAAGCCATCTGCCGTTTTTAGCGTCTATGATATAAGGTTTCGAATCTAAAGATGCGCTGTCTTTTTCCATACGCCTGTCTTTAAAAAACGGGAATGACGCAGACGGCAGGGTATTAACCCAATCTAAAAATAATGCGTGAGAAAAACTGTGTATATTGCTTAAACTGTCATGATAATGTTCTGAAGAAATAGAGAAGATACCTTGGTCTTCCCATGTATACGCATATGGCGCGTATGTTTCATCTTCAGCCATACTAAAGGCATATGCTAATATTTGCATTTCTTGGACCGAACTCGCTGTGTCATTAATCAATATTGATTTTAATTTATTTCTAATGGCGCCATCTGCATCTTCCAAAATCAACAGGCCTTTAACAATTGCTAAATGGACATTACCGTCACGTTCTTTATCAAGGCGCTCTAATAGTTTTTTCTTTATATCTTCATATATATCTGCTAAAGGCAATAAGTCCTGGATAATTGCTAAGCGGATATCATCGCCATATTCTGTATCAAGGCACTCTAATAGTTGTTTCCTTGCATTGTTTAGCTTGTTTTTTGTACTTTCATCATTATCAGCTAAAGGCGACAAGCACCGGATAATTACTGAACAAACACTATTGTCACGTTCTTTATCAAGGCGTTCTAATAGTTTTTTCTTTATATCTTCATACACATCTGCTAAAGGCGACAAGCCCCAGATAATTGTTAAACGATTATAACCGTCATATTCTGTATCAAGATGCTCTAATAGTTCTTTCCTTGTGTCGTCCAAAGATAATAGACGCCGGATACTTGCTTCTCGGAGACGAGGATCATATTTCATATCAAGCCACTCTAATAGCTTTTTCTTTACGTCGTTATCCATAGGCAGGCACTGGATAATTGTTAAGCGGAAATGATTATCATCTTCTTTATCAAACTGCTCTAATAGTTTTTCCTTTATGCCTTCGTACATATCTGCCAAAGGCGATAAGCCCCGGACAATTGCTAAGCGGATAACACCGTTACTTTCTTTATCAAGACATTCTAATAGTTCTTTTACCGCGCTTTCAAGCTTTTCCTTTACATTTTCATACCTATCTGCCAAAGGCGATAGGCCGCGGATGATTGCTAAACGATTATTAATGCTGCTTTCTGTATCAAGGCGCTCTAATAGTTTTTTCCTTACGTCGTTATAGGCACCTGCCAAAGGCGATAAGCCCCGGATAATTGCTAAACGATTATCATCATATTCTGTATCAAGACGCCCTAATAGTTCTTTCCTTGCGTCTTCATGTTTATCTACCAAAGGTAATAGTTCATCGACAAGCGCAAAATGGATATCAATGCCATGTTCTACGTTAAGGAACCTTGATAGTTTTCCCCTTACATCTTCATGCTTATCTGCCAAAGGCAATAGGCCATCTCTAATTGCAAAGAGAATTTCAAATTTATTTTCTTTATCATAATGTTCTAATAGTTTTCTTCTTATATTGTTATTTGTATCTGCTAAAGGCAGTAGGCCCTTGACAATTGCTAAGCGGATATTCTTGTCATGTTCTATATTAAGACGCTCTAATAGTTTTTCACCTACATAGTTATCTGTCTCTGCTAAAGATAATAATCTTACAAGGCTGGCTTTTCTGAGATTAATATCTGTTTCCAAACCTTTGAGCCAGGTTAGTAAATGTTCTATGGGTTTATCCCGCCTGTTTCTTGTCATTATACAGTATGCGATTTTTTGATTAATAGAGCCCTGCGCCAATTGAGGCAAAATCTCGTCAATATCGCTGGTATCAGAACCACTCAGCCTTTCCGCTTCATATGCGCAGATCAATGGCTTTCTCAAGGCATCGGCTAAAGAGTATCCTGGCCATTCAAAGGCAAATATAAAAGTTAGAACTATAGCTATTAGATTTCTCATATCTTCAACCTATGCCCCGCCCAACAACTTTACACTTGTGACAATGTCTATAGTGTCAAGTTGTTTGCTATAAAGTTTTATAAAGTTTGTAATTATTATAGCATACCACCCTCTTTTTAGTCAATTACAATTGAAAAAATTTTCTTATATGGTATAATTATTGGATATGGAAAATATAAACGGGAAAAATTTTCAGGAAGAATTGGATAAGGCGAGGTCTGAGCTGGAGATGCTTTATGACATAGGCAATGCCATGCGCACGACCCTCAATCTCGAGGAGATACTCTACATCATACTCACAGCCGCCACCTCGCATACCGGCCTCAGCTTTAACCGGGCAATGCTATTCCTTGTGCATAAAAAGGAAAACCGCCTGGAAGGCAAGATGGGCATCGGGCCTGACAGCGCTGAAGACGCCTCCAAGATCTGGACGCATATAGAAAAGAATAAAATCGGGCTGGAAGAACTGATAGGTATCGAAACCCAGTTCGACAATCTGAAAAAATCCCGTTTGAACCAGACAATAAAATCAATGAAGATCCCCATCAGGGAAGACTCTGGGGTTATAGCAATGACAGCCCTTGAGGGCATGCCTTTTATTATCAACTCTCTTGAGGCCAAGAAAAAAGTAAATAACGAGTATTCCTCGCTCCTGGACCTGGACGAATTCGTGACAGTGCCTTTAAAGGCAAAGGATAAAGTTATCGGCGTGCTCCTCGCTGATAACAGATTCAATCAAAAGCCCATAACAACAGACGCTGTGAGAATCCTTACCATGTTCGCCAACCAGGCAGGCCTGGCAATTGAAAACTCGCGGCTTTACGAGCAGACCGTGGTGCTTTCTAATTCTGATTCGCTCACAGGCCTGTGGAACCATGGGTATTTCCAGTATCTTTTAGGAGAAGAAATAAGAAGATCGTCTCTTGTGAAATCCTATTTCACGCTCCTCATGATTGATATAGACGACTTCAAGAACTTCAATGACTCCTACGGCCACCAGGCAGGCGACAGCATCCTCAAGGATATTTCAAGGATATTTAAGGACGCTTCAAGAAAAATAGATATTGTGGCGCGCTATGGCGGAGAGGAATTCGGCGTAATACTTCCGATAACAAAAAAAGAAGAAGCGCTCATACTGGCAGAGCGCATCAGAAAAGCAGTTGAAACAAACCAGGATATGAAAAATATCACTGTCAGTATAGGCCTGGCGTCCTTTCCTGAAGACGGCCCGAAAAAAGAAGACCTCATCTCAAAAGCTGACAAGGCCCTTTACGAGGCCAAAAAGCTCGGCAAAAACCGCATCTGCTCGTAATCTTATAGAATGTCATTGCGAAGAGGCAGTAGGCCAGGTTTAAACCTGGCCTACTGCCTCTTGTTTTTTAGCGTCTGAGAATTTCACTGACACGACCTTTGACACGCCTGACTGCTGCATGGTGATGCCGTACATCACATCAGCCTTGTCAATGGTCTTTTTATTGTGGGTTATTACGATGAACTGCGAGGTGTTTGTAAACATGTCCAGGCTTCTTGAAAACCTGTCAACGTTTGATTCGTCCAGAGGCGCGTCTATCTCGTCCAGCACGCAGAACGGGCTGGGCTTTACCTTGAATATGGCGAATATAAGCGACACCGCTGTAAGGGCTTTTTCTCCGCCTGAAAGAAGCGATACGTTCTGAAGCCTTTTCCCAGGCGGCCTGGCAACAATCTCAATGCCGCATTCAAGCACATTGTCTTCGTCTAAAAGGATCAGCTCTCCGTCCCCTCCTCCGAAAAGCATCTTGAAGAAATTCCTGAATTCCACCTGGATACTCTTAAATGTCTCTATGAAAAGCTCTTTCGTGGTCTTATTGATCTTGGAAATGGCCTCCATAAGGCTTTCTTTTGCCTTTAATAGATCGTCCCTCTGCGTAGTCAGGAACACGTACCTGTCCTGGAGCTCTTTATTTTCCTCTATTGCCACGAGGTTCACTGCTCCCATTGAATCCAGCTGTTCCCTCATCGCGTCCACGTTATTTTTAAGCGCGTCCTTATCTATAGACTGCCAATCTCCAGGCAGCTCAAACTCTCCAAGCTCTGTCTTATAAACATCCCTTACGCGCTGGGTAAGATTTTCTATGCCGTAATTCACTTCTGCCTTCTGTAAATCCACTGAATGCATTTTAGACCTGATATCATTCGCCTGTTTCTCTATCTCCCTGAACCTGGTTTCCAAAGACGACGCCTTTTCCGTAATCTCAGAATACACGCCTTCTACCTCGCCAAGCTCCTTATTCTTCCCGGAACCTTCCTCAGAGAAAATAGTCATATTCTTTTCAAGCCCTTCTATCTCTTCTTTCAGCTCTTTTATTTTAGCGATAGCCCCTTCTATTTCCTGCTTCCTGGACTCCACGTTATTTTTAGCGTCCCGCAGGGACGATTCAAGGATGCCGAGCGTGCTTGAAAGCCCTTCCTTCTTGCTTTCCAGTGACCCCAACTCTGTCCTGGCCTCAGCAATCTCCACCAAGAGCCGCTCTTTTTCCTTCGCGCACTCTATTATGGTTTTTTCGCTTGTCCCTACCCTTTCCTCGTTGGCTTTTGTCTCGCTCTCTAACTGCGTCAGGGTCTTAAGAGAAGACTCTTCTTCCTTTTTAAGGGTAAGTATCTCTGAATTCACCTCGTCCAGTTCCAGGTTTACAAGGGAAATCTCATCCTCCACGCCTTTAATATTCTCTTCTATGTTAGCTTTGGCGCTGGAGGCATTGGCAAAGAGTATGTCTTTTTCGCTGATCACGCCTGCCAGCGATTCGAGCTTTGCCTTTAATCCGGCCTCCTCTTTTTCCTTCCCGGCCTTTTCCTCTCCAATTCTTTTGAAACGCTCTTCCAGGCCGCTTATGGTCTCGCGTATCTCGTTGATCCTGGCGTCTCTATTTACAAGGCCGAGTTCCTCTTTCTTAAAACTCCCTCCTGTTATAAAACCTTTTTCAGCCACTTCGCCTGACAGCGTAATAAACCTGACCCTCTCGCTGGATTTTGTTTCATCCATAAGCGCCCTGGCGGCCTTGAGGTCATTCACTATAAAAACATTTCTCAACGCGTGCGTCAGTACTTTTCTGCAGGTGTCGCTCGTATTCACAAAATCGCCGGCCCTTCCGAGTATGCGGCTGTCATTTAAGTCCCTGGAATTTTCCGGATCAATGGAATTAAAATATCCCGGGTATATGAATGATGCCTTGCCGCACGAATTTTCCTTCAGATACTGGATAGCCAAGTCAGCTGATTCCATGCTGTCCACCACGATTGCTTGCAGATACTCTGACATCGCGGCCTCTATCGCTGCCTCGTAACCCCTTTTAACTGTCAATAGATTAGCCAGGCAATCCCTCACGCCCTGTATCCCGGACTTACTCCCGAGTATTGCCTTTACGCCCGAGGAAAAACCTTCGTACCTTAATCTTGCCTCTTCCAGGAGCTCCAGCCTGGATTTATTGGACGCGAGGTCTGTCTCTATTCTTTTTGATTCTTCTATAAGAGAATCTATCCTGGCGCGGATATCTGATACGAGACTGGAGACAGAATCCCTTTCTGATTTAAGCCCGATAGCCTCTTTTTCTATCGCCAACGCCTCAGCGCTAACCTCGCTCAATTTTATTTGAAGATTATTTTTTTCTTCTGATATGGCTGATTTTTCTGACTCCAGCCTTTTAAGCCTCGCGTCATGGGTGGAGATAGTGGTGGATATCTTGGCAACCTGGTTTCTCAGCTTTGCCTGGCGCGAAGCTACGTCCAGTATATTGGCCTTGGAAGTGGAAAGCGTTATCTCGCTTGTCCTTATGGCGCTTGAAATCTCCTCAAATCTCTTTTCCTTTGCGATAACTTTACTGAGCCTCTCGTTATCTTCTTTTTCCAGCACAGATACCTTTTCCCTGAGACCGGAAATCTCTTTTTCCTGGGACACGAGTATATCTGTGGCCTTTTTGATCTCCTCTTCCAGGCTCAAGCGCCGGCTGCTAAGCTCCTCTATCCTTTCCTTATTCATAGAGGCCTTGTCAGTGGACTTTGAGATCTCTGAATTGAGCTCAATGACCCTTGACTTCAGGTCCACCCTTTTGGATTCTATCTGCGAGCGGTCGCGGTTCAGCATTGCCAGATTCTGGGATATCTTATTTAATTCCTCGCTAAAGCCCGACTCCTTTTCTTTTAATTCATTTATGCCTGTTTCGGAATTAACGTTCTTCGTCTTTAATAGCTCGAGCTCTATTCTTGAGAGCTTTAGCTCTATTGTTTTCAATTCCTCGTAACGGTCTTTATAACGCTCCGCCTTTTTTGCCTGGCGCTCTATTGAATTGATCTGGCGCTTTACCTCAAGTATTATGTCGTTTATCCTCACGAGGTTCTGCTCTGTCTCTTCGAGTTTGCGCATTGCCTCGCGCTTCTTTGCCTTGTATTTTGTGATGCCGCTCGCCTCTTCAAATACCTCGCGCCTTTCTTCAGGCTTTGAGCTAAGGACCTGGTCGATCCTGCCCTGCTCAATAAGAGAATAGGCGCTGGTGCCTATGCCGGTACCCATAAAAAGCTCGCTTATGTCTTTAAGCCTGACAGGCGTTTTATTTAAAAGATATTCGCTTTCGCCTGAGCGATAAAGCCGCCTTGTAACCGTAACCTCGTCGTATTCTATTGGGAGTATTCTGTCCTGATTGGCAAGTGTGAGAGAAACCTCTGCGAAGCTTACAGGTTCTTTGCCGTCAGTGCCGTTAAAGATGATATCTTCCATCTTGCTGCCGCGGAGCGCCTTTACTGACTGCTCCCCAAGAACCCATTTTATAGAGTCTGCGATATTGGATTTTCCGCATCCATTTGGGCCCACAATAGCGGTAATGCCGGGCTCAAAATCCAGGCGGGTCTTGTCGGCGAAAGACTTGAACCCGAATAGCTCGATGGATTTGAAATACATAGTAATTTTTATCTGTTCTCGACTCGCTTCGCTCGCTCGAACAATATTATTCTTCGAGCGAGTCCCGATGTATCGGGACGAGTCGAGAAGTAAAACGCCTATCTTTTCAGCGTTTCTTTAAACCTTCTGGTCAATTCCGGCAATACCTCAAATAAATCCCCCACTATGCCATACGTCGCCACTGTGAATATCGGCGCGTGAGGGTCTTTATTTATCGCCACTATTATCTCTGAAGACTGCATGCCCACTAAATGCTGTATCTGGCCTGATATTCCGCACGCTATGTAGATCTTAGGGCATACTGTCTTACCTGTCTGTCCCACCTGATGCGAATATGTCTTCCAACCGCTGTCCACTGCCGCGCGCGAAGCGCCCACAGCGCCGCCCAGAGACTTTGCCAGATCCTCGATCAATTTAAAATTTTCAGGAGACTGCATCCCCCTTCCGCCTGAAACAATCACATTCGCCTCTGTGAGATTCACTGTCTCTTCTATCTCTTCCACTACATCCAGAAGCTGGGTCCTTGAGGAATAAATCTCGGCGCCATAACTTTTTTCTATGATCTTTCCCTTGTGGTGTTTATTTTCAGGCGCCTCTTTCATGACCTTGTGCCTCACAGTGGACATCTGGGGCCTGTGATTCGGGCAGATAATAGTAGCCATGATATTGCCGCCGAACGCTGGCCTGGTCTGCAGCAATAGTCTTTCTTTTTTATCAATATCCAGCCCTGTGCAGTCTGCTGTAAGGCCTGCGTGAACTCCTATGGCAATGCGCGCCATTAAAGACCTGCCTATTGAAGTGGCGCCGCAGATAACTATCTCTGGCTTATATTCTTTTATGAGCTGTATAAATACCTTAGTATATGGCTCGTCCTGGTAATTCCTTAACGCGCTCGAGTCCACGATATATACTTTATTCGCGCCTCTATGAATAACTTTATGGGCCTCTTCTTTTATATTTTCGCCCAGTAACACACCGCACAGGTCCACGCCCAGAGTATCCGCCAGCTCACGGCCCTTTCCAAGAAGTTCGTAGCTCACGCTCTGCACCACGCCTTTTTTCTGTTCGCAGAATACCCACACGTCTTTATACTGATCAAATTTTGTTGGAAACTTTATATCAGTGGGGCTGATCTTGGCAAGAACGATAGCGTCAAACTTGCAGCTCTCTATGCACGCCCCGCACAGCGTGCATTTATGCATGTCTATCACTGCCTTTTTACTGACAATCTCTATTGCGCCGAAAGGGCAAGTCTTCACGCACAGCTTGCACCCGACGCATTTCTCGTTGATTACCCTTATTGACATATTATCCTCCCTGTCCAACTTCGCAAGTTGCCCCGATGGGCAACTTGCGAAGTTGGACAGGTTAGCAAATTTCGCCCTTAAGTAATTCTACTAATTTCCCGCAAATATCCTTTGCCTCGCCCTCCAGTATCTGTCCGCCTTTACGCGGAGGAGGCGTGAATATCTTAACGACCTTTGTGGGAGAGCCTTTGAGCCCCAGAGAATCAGGATCAGCGTCCAGGTCCTTTGCCTCAAGTTTTCTGATCTCGATCTTTTTCGCCCTCATCTTGCCTTTCAATGAAGGTAGCCTGGGTTCATTGATCTCTTTTACAACCGTGATAACGCATGGCAATGGAGACTCGACAATGTCATACCCTTCTTCTGTCATCCTCTCTGCCCGCACCAAAGGTCCTTTAACGTCTTCTATCTTTTTTACAAATGTAATCTGCGGCAAATCCAAAAACGCCGCAATGCCAGGCCCTACCTGGGCAGTGTCCCCGTCTATCGCCTGTTTTCCGCATAAAATAATGTCAAACTTGCCTATCTTCTGTATCGTCTTTGAAAGCGTGTAGCTCGTAGCCCATGTATCGCTTCCCGCGAACGCCCTGTCAGACACGAGCACTGCCTCGTCCGCGCCCAGGGATATTGCCTCTCGAAGAGCCTCTTCTGCCTGAGGCGGGCCCATTGTCAATACAGTTACTGAACCTCCGAATTTTTCCTTGAGCCTGATGCCTTCTTCAATGGCGTACATGTCAAACGGGTTCACAATACTCTGAACCCCGGCTCTAACGAGTGTATTTGTCTCAGGGTCTATTCTTACATTCGTAGTATCAGGAACTTGTTTTATACAAACAATTATATTCATAACCCATCCCTAACTCCAAGTTGACATTTCTGTCAATGACAGAAATGTCAACTTGGTTATTTTACAGCGATTCTTTTATCAGATGATTCGCGATAATGCCGCGCTGTATCTGATTCGTGCCTTCGTATATCTGCGTGATTTTCGCGTCGCGCATGTATTTTTCTATCGGGTAATCTCTCATGTAGCCGTAACCGCCGAATAACTGCACGCAGTCCGTGGTAACCTTCATTGCCATATCAGAAGCGAAAAGTTTTGCCATCGCGGAATCCTTCCCGACCTTTGAATTCCCGCTGTCAATCATCCGGGCGCACGCGTATATTAAAGCCCTGGACGCCTCAATCTGAGTAGCCATATCAGCCAGCATAAACTGCAGGCCCTGGAAACTGGCGATGCTTTTTCCAAACTGCTTTCTCTCTTTCATGTAAGCCACTGTCAGGTCTAACGCTCCCTGCGCGATCCCCACTGCCTGAGCTGCCACCCCCGGCCTTGACTGGTCAAACGTCTTCATTGCCACAATAAAACCCATACCTTCCTTGCCCAATATATTTTCTTTTGGGATTTTGCAGTCAGTGAAAACAAGTTCCCTTGTGGCAGAAGCCCTGATGCCCATCTTGTCTTCTTTTTTCCCGAATTCAAAACCCTTCGTGCCTTTTTCTACAATAAACGCCGCCGCGCCTCTTGCGCCCCTTGACCTGTCAGTAGAAGCGACAACTGTGTAAACCTCCGCCTCTCCGCCGTTAGTTATCCACTGCTTTGTGCCGTTTAAGATATAGTGGTCGCCTTTTTTCTCAGCAGTTGTGGCAATGGCCCCTGCGTCGCTTCCCGCGCCTGCTTCAGTCAGCCCAAAAGCGGCTAATTTTTTCCCTTTAGCTATGTCAGGGAGGTATTTCTTCTTCTGCTCGTCTGTGCCGAATAAAATTATAGGAAACGTGCCCAGCGCTGTGGCGGCAAACGCGAGAGAAATTCCTCCGCACGCCCTTGAAAGCTCTTCAGTGGCGAGCACGAGCTCCATTGCCCCGCCTCCCGTGCCTCCGTATTTTTCCTCTATATATATCCCGCACAGATCGCTTGCAGCCATGATCTTCACTATATCCCATGGAAAAATGCCTTCCGCGTCGTATTTCGCGGCAACAGGCTTGATCTTTTCCTGCGCTATCTGTCTGGCAATATCCCTCACCATTATCTGTTCTTCAGTCAATAAATAATCCATCCTGATCTCCTCCTATCTTATTTTATACACCAGCGTTTTGACTTTTCCGGCTCTAACCAGCTCGATGCTCAAAAATTTAGTATTCTTGCCTGACGAGACATCATTATACACCCTGTAAATCCCGAGCAGGCTATTTACCTGATAGCCATTGATGCTCCTTATTACATCTCCCTTCATTATACCAAACTTTTCCCCTGCATTCGCTAGCGTTATATCCTGTATCAGGAAACCTTTTCTATCCACCACCACTGTGCCGAGGTCAGTGTTAAATTTCAAACTCGGCCCTTCTCCGAACCTGTATCCCGGTTCCACGCCTTTTATCGCTGACATTAGGGCCTCGCCCGCGTTATCTATAGCAGGCTCCGAGTTCTTTCTCCTGAACGCCCAGACATCCTGGCCTATCTTTTCAGAAGCCAGGTTATCAAACAGTTCTGCCAGTATTATCTTTTTATCAAGGCTGCCTTGTTTAGGCGCGGAAAATATCTCCTTTTCTTTTTCTGAAAGCTTCTTTGGGTCTCGAGATTTTTCGCTGTCCTTTTCCAGGACTATTTTTCTCTTCTCAAAGCTTTTTACAGTGAAATCCTCTGTCTCGCTCTTCGTGAACCTCTGGCTGGGTTTATTATAATTATATTCCAGCGCGTCCGCTTCCACTGTCTTTTCAAAAATCATCCCGGAATCCTCTATAGGGATACTGTCTCCGGGCTTCAGCATAACGCTGGTTTTTGAATTTGCGTCTTCCAGCAAAATAGTGTCTTTTTCTATACTCTTTATCCTGAAGCTTTTGGAAGGGTTTTTGTTAGAGGAAAATATATCGCCTTTTACGTAAAGCTTTTTGCCCTTATTTTCTGTCCTCACTATAGCGTACCACGAGGATTTTTTAGCCTCCACGGTCCCGACAGTGGCGCTAAAAACAGGGGCTAAATCCGCCTCGCTGGATATAAACAATATTAGCAGTATTATTCTTAAATAATTAAACATTTTAGATAGATTATATGCAATATTTCTAATACGTCAAGCGATATTCTTCTCGACTTCGCTCGAAGAATATTATTGTTCGAGCGAGTCCCGATGTATCGGGACGAGTCGAGAACTTATTCGTACTTCACGGTTATGTTGAAATCCGCCTGATTCTGCTTTAATTCCTTTGGAAAACGCTGGAAAGGCATTGCCTTTTTTACGATCCTCACAGCGCTTCTCACGAGTCTCAGGTCAGGCTTATTAAGCACCACGGGCCCGCTCACAATAAAACCTTCTCTGTCCAGGGTGAATTGTATCTCCACGTCTCCTGCCAGGCCAGTCACATCCTTATCATTTTTCGCCAGGCTATTTATCTCCTGCCTCAGGCCGAAATAATATTCCTCATACGCTGTTTTTACCGAAGAGGATGAATCCCTGGTATCCGCATTGTAAAGCCTCTCCTGGGTTTTAGCCGCGGGAGGATTTCCCATGACATTGGCCCATCTTTGTTTTGACTTAGGGGCCTCTGAAGCCTTCCTGGTCAGATCCTTTGGTTCCGGATATCTCTTTTGATAGGTTTCTGCCACTGGAAATTTCCACTCAGGGTCCTTTGGCTCTTCTATAATTATCTCTTCCTGCTTTTTATCCCAGTCGGTCATGTATTTCTTTGCCTCTTCCGAAGTAGAATCCCCTTCAATAATATGCGGGGTAAGAAATACCACCAGCTCTGTTTTTTCTTTGGTCTTTCCCTTTGTGGTGAATAATTTTCCCATCAGGGGTATGTCCCCTAGAAAAGGCACTTTCTGTATATTATTGACCAGAGAGTCTTTCATTAATCCGCCTATTATGATAGTGGTGTTATCCTTGACCAGCACAGTGGTTTCTGCCTCGGATGTGGTGACATAAGGCACCACAGTCCTGGTAGAGCCGTCCGGATTTTTTAATATTACTGTCTTTGTGGCGTCAGCGCTTGAAACCTCCGGCTTGATCTTTAAGGTGATAAACCCCTGCTTATTAATCTGCGGGGTAACAGCCAGTCTTACGCCCACGTCCACAAACTGGATATTATCCGCTGTATTATACGTGCCGCCTACTGTGGTAGTGATATTACTTGTGACATATACCTCTTTGGAACCCACCAGGATCTTTGCCTCCTGCCTGTCCGCCACTGTAATCCTGGGCCTGGATAACACATCTGTCCTGCCATAAGTCTTTAATAAATTCAATATGGCGTGATGGTCTCCCCCGCCTCCCGTACTGATTGTCAATTTATTAGTCGTGACGTTCGCCACGCTGGCGCTAAAGTTTGTGACGCCTTCAAGCTTGAAATCTCCGGTCTTTGCCACAGCATTCCAGTCAATGCCAAGGCTATTCTTATCTGAAAGCGTGACCTGTATAATATTGGCGTCGATGACCACTTCCCTGGTCTTTTCGTCAAACGCCTCTATTACCTTTTTAATATCAGCTATTCTTTGCGGCGTATCTTTAATGACAAGATTATTTGTCCTTTCGTCAAATTTTAAACTCCCTATGCCTTTGGAAAGCATCTGCTCTAATTTATCCTTTATAAGCTCTGCCTTTGCGTAATCCAGGGAAAAGACCTCTGTCACGAGCGGCGCGTCCATTGCGAGAATTACCGCCTTCATCTTCATTATATTTTCAGGTATATCCACAAGCACGATCGTGTTTGAGGCCTCATCAGCGATAACCTTGCCTTTAGTGGCGCGCATCTCAGCTGCCACCTTTGCGACCTCAGAGGCGTTCGCGTAATTGAGCTTTATCACCTCTGTCCTGGTCTTGTCCCTGAATTTACTCCCGTAATTTTTTTCGTATTCTATCTCGCGCATGACCCTTATTAGCGTGCCGTCCTGCTCATAGGCCAGGTTATTTATCGAGGTTATTATATCCAGGGCAGACATCACGCTAACGTCCTTTATATACACGGTTACAGGGCCCTTTACGTCGCTGTCAGCCACTATATTGAGCCCGCTCTTCTGCGACAGGATCTTCAACACATCCCTTATATCCATGCCTTTGAGGTCAAGGGATATTAGATCCGACGCATCCTCCTGCGCCCCGAAAGCGATGCTTGAAAGCGCCAGGATAAATAACATTCCTATTATGTATTTTCTCATATGGTCTTCTCCATTTAAGCAAAACAGTTAAATTACATACGTAATTCTATTTTATCTCCCATGTATTCCAGGATCACTGCGTTGTCTTTTATCTCATATACCTTTAATTCCCCGAGCGAATCGCCCTTGTAGAGAAAAAATGTCTTTTTTAAGGCCTTGTCTTCTACTATCGCCTGATTATTGTCGCCTGTAATAATCCCCAGCAAATTAAGGTTTCCCAGGATCTCTTCTTTTGGGATCTTCTTTGTTATTATACCCTCATCCGTTCCCGGCAAAGGCTGGGGAATCTCTTCTTCTGTATCAATCGCTATAGGTTTAGGTTGAGGAAGTTTAGCCTGGATATCCAGGCCAGGCCCTTCCGCGGGCTTTTCTTTAAAAATAAACACATCTGCCAGAAAAACTACAGCCACAATACCTATAATAGCCATGAGTATGACGTTTACCTTTGTGAATATCTTCAGGTCTTTTCCTATCCTCGCCTTTGACTGGGCGTTCCTTATAAGGTTTAAAAGTTTTCCTTCGGGGGTAGTATCCATCATGAGACCAAAACCACCTTTCTGTCCTTTTCTATTGCCTCGTTTACCAGGTCTTCTTCCACGATCCTCCTGTCCCTCATCACAAGTTCTTCCAGAAGATTATGGCAGATAGCAGCAATCTTCCTGGGATAGCCCTGGGTGTATTGATATATGAGAAGTATCGCCTTTTCCGTGAATATCTCTTTTCCTGACACAGCTCCTGCCTGCTTGAGCCTGAACTCTATCATATTCTTGGTTTCGTTCTGGTCCAGGGGATTAAGGATATATCTTAAACTGACCCTGTCTGAAAAATTGTTTATACGCTGTAATTTGGGCAAAAGCTCCATCTGGCCCATGATAACAAGCTGGAGAAGCTTGTACTCGTTTGTTTCGTAATTTAAAAACGTGCGCAGGGCCTCGAGCGAAGACAGGCTCAGCTTCTGGCCTTCGTCTATGATCATGGCCACCACGTGTCCTTCCTCAACGCATTTTTTGAATAAAAATCTTTCTATGGCTTCTTTATAATCGAGCGCTGAGCGGAATGACCCTTTTATGCCGAAAAGTTTTGCCAGGGTCACTACAAACTGGAATTCAGAATCATAGGTAGGATCCAGGATCATGTGGGTTATTGCGCCGCCTGTATTGTGCAGTTCCTGTATAAGGGCTCTCGCGAGAGTGGTCTTACCGATGCCCACGTCTCCTAAAATAACGCTCAGGCCTCTTTTTAATCTGATCGCTATTTCGAGTCTTTGTATTGCCTGCTTGTGCGAAACAGACGGGTAGAAAAAATACGGGTCAGGGCTTGTTGAAAACGGCTCTTTATTCAGATTAAGAATACTATAATATGACATGGATTTAAAACCGCGTAGGTGGCCGAAGGCCTCCTACGCGGCTGGGGTGGTTAATATCTCCTTTATCTCCGCTATGGATTTATTTTCCCTTCTCATTTCTCTTATTTTTTTCAATCTTTCAATTGTAGTATCGTCAAAATACCTGAAACTGGTTTCAGGGCTACGTCCAACCTCTTTAATAAGCCCTATATTAAGGTAATACTTCAGCGTGTAAACCGTATGCCCGCTCAATCTCGCCAGATCCTTTATCAAATATACGTTTCCCACCATTTCTACTGCCCTCTCTCATTCAAACTCAAACAACTTTACACTTGTAACATTGTTTGAAGTGTAAAGTTGTTGCTATCTATGTGGATAGTGATAGCTTACTGTCTATACAGAGAGTAAGTATACACTATGCTACATAACCTGTCAAGCCCCCGTGTGTTGTGTTCGGGGATTAGATGATGATTTTAGTGAGGATTATGGTGCCTTTGAAAACAGCGGGATTTTCTGGCGTAGACCTGAAGTCGCATTTCTTCAGTGTTACAAGCGTGGGTAATTTTATAAGTTCTGACAGGAATTTAACTATGTCAGGAAACTGGCCTTCTATTTGTAGTTCTATATTATACTCTTTGTAAAGCCCCCTCTCTACTCCCTGGCCAGGCTTGATATTGCTGGTCCTGATACTCATGCTATTTGCCAGCTCTTCCACGTAACTTAAAATCTTGGAAATATTTTTTGTGGACCTGGCGTATTTATTGTATTCCCGGGTGATCGTCTCTCTTCTTTCCAATAATCTTATGCCTTTATTTAACCTGGCCTTTTTGGCCGTCATCTCGCCATTGGCAGACTGCCATTTCTTAATGCCTGGTTCTAATATAAAATTATACAGGATAGCAATGCCTATAAAAACAAGCGCAGCTATAAAAATATATTTTTCTCTTTTTGATAGGCTTACATGTATCATATCAGTGCGTAAAACACGCTATGTTAAAATCGGTGAATTCCTGATTCTCCGTCTTCTTCTTCGTAGCGTATTTAACCTCCACCTTTTTAAAGTATTTGGATTTTTCCAGGGCCTTTACGAAATTAAAAACGCCTGACATCTCCCTTGTCATGCCCTTACAATAGAGAATCCCTGCAGGGTCATAATCCAATCCACCCAGGGTTATATCCTGCGGGGTAAGATCGTAGCATTCTTTCAGGATATTCACCACGCGCCCGCCCTCTTCCTGCTGGCCTTTAAGTATCTCTGTCTTTTTAAGAAGCGCGTCCAGCTGTTCAATATCGCCCTGCATCCCCTCTACCTTTTCTGAAATCACAAGAAGCGCCTCATCCTTCTCGCGGGATTTGAAAACAAAAAAGGACGCCAGCATGACTACGGCTACGAATAAAAGAAAATATGTCACCACAGCCTGCCTGGTATTTTCCATACTCAATTTCTTATCCATATATTCCCCTGGCAAAATGTCTATCTCCAGGGGAAGATCAACGCCTGTCATGTCCTCTTTATATTCATAAAAATTCACAGGAACAGTAAAATATTCTTTTAAATGAGGTTTTATGTTATCTATGTTCAGGTTTAACCCGGAAGCGACGAATACCTCTTCTATTTCTCTGTTATTCCTGTCTCTTCTGTAAGAAATCACGGAACGGTCCACTTCTTCCAGCCACGCCTCTGTGTTAGTAAGCCCTCTTGAAAAAACAGGTTTTGTCTTATCCAGTATCAGCAATTCTGAGTGATCCCTCTGGATATCTATAACCAGAGTAACCTTATCCTGCTTAATCAGATTTTTTTTCAAAAGATATAAATATAATATCTCTGTCTCAAGCCTGATGCTTTCAGGCTTGGCGCTTTTCTTAGCCATTATCTCTTCCAAAAACTGCCTCTTTACTATAGCCAGCATAATGCAAGAAAAACCCTTTTTATACGAACCTATATTCCTGTAACCTGTTATTACCTCTTCTTTTGGATAAGGAAGCTCTTTAAGCGCCTGAAATTCCACCATGTCCCTGATTTCAGAAGGGTCAAGAGATGGAAGCTCTATAAACCTTAAAGTAACCTGATGCCTTGGAATGATTAAAATATCTTTTTTATCCATAACTAGTAACCACCTCAACCTCGCAGGTTGCCTGCGGCAACCTGCGAGGTTTCTTTATTCCTCTTTCCAGTAATAGATCTTGCCGGCTCTATCAACCACAGCTGTAATCACCTTACCAGCCTCTTTATCTTCTGAGAACGAGGCCCCTGCAATTATCCTGAAAAAATCTGACCTTACAGAAAATATATTAGGGTCAAGTTCTTTTGCGCTGACTTCAGTGTCATTTTGAAACACGCCGCCTTCATCTCTGTAATCAAGTATTACCGCTGTTTGAATAGCGCTTCCTGTAATAGCCATCAATACATTTTCGCTTGCGGTATTTATATTTACCTTTGAATCATCGCCTCTGTAAATAGTCGCATATGGCTCTATTGCGTCATAAATATCCTTTGTCATGCCGTTTATCAAAAATAATTCCTCCATGAACTCAAAACCTTTGTCTCTTTTTTTAATATTCTTATAATTCATAATACTATCGCTAAGATTGTCATCCATGCCGAGACTTTTAAGATTTTCTTTTTTTAGGACCTGACCGTTAAGATTCACTAAACCCTCTTCATCTGAAGCGCTGTACTTTACCACGCCTCCTCCGAAACCAAATTCCTTTTCTTTATTCCAGTCCTGGTTAAGGCTTGTAAAACCGCTATTATCTTTATTAAGCTCTGCTATTGCCTTTGCCACGCCTGCCCTGGCAAGATACAATGACTTCACGCTGTCCGCCTCGTATTTCGCGAGCTTTATATCAGAAGAAGAGCGCGAAGATACAGCCATGCTCAATAAGGACAGTATTATAAGCACCCATAAAACCAGTATTAATACGCTCGCCTTTTCATTTTTCATTCTCACCAAATTCTCCCTGCGATATAAAGATTATCTTACTATGCGCCTCTTTACCCTCGCCCAGCGTAAAACTGATCTTTACTCCTTTTGGGATCTCCCCCTGCGATACATCCCACACAGGAACCCATTTAAAACCTTTTTCCCCTTCTTTTAATTTATAAGCGTATTCAAACCCTATTGCGCCTGCTGAAAAAATAAATTCATCCTCGCCTTCATTTTCAGATAACCCTTTATCTGTAAAAATAGTTTTTCTTTTTAATAGCGCGCCGGCCCCGGTCGCTGCATCCTCTTTCACTCTGTATTCAACCTTATAAATATTATATTTATCCTCCGCTGGTATCACCAGGGGAAACGCGAATTCCGAAGAAGCGCCCTTAAAAGGTATCTCTGAAAAATAGAACGAGCTCCTCAGCTCTTTCTGCATCTTCAAAAGCGATACCCTTATTTTCTGAAAATCCCCGCCTTCACTGCCTTTTTTCCACGCCTTTAAACCTATGCTGAAAGCGCTGTAGATAGAAACAACCACCACTGCCAATATCAATGTAGCTATTATAACCTCTATTAGGGTAAAAGCCTTGCGCGTCATATGTATGTTAAAATAGAAAAATCCTGTCCTTTATTTTTTTGCTTCCATAATATCTTCATGCTTACCTCTTTACAGGAAATCTCCTCGAGTTTGACCACATTCAAATCCCATGAGAACTTGGCTTCAGGGCCGCTGAACCCGCCCTTTGAACTGCCCTCTTCCACTTCTTTCCCGCTATGAAGCTCCAGCATCTTTTCTTCCAGGAGAGATCCCGCATTAAAATAATCCCTTGAAAGCTGGCTAGCCATAATCGGGCCTATAAAAGAATTCAATATCAATATGACGCCAAACGACAATATTGAAACGCTTATCAATATCTCGAGCAATAAAAAACCTTTATTTTTTCCCGTCTTCCCAGCTCGTAACATCATCCCCTCCGCCCTCAACGCCGTCAGGCCCGTAAGAATAAAGGTCGTAATCTCCATGCTCTCCCGGAGATTTATACATATATCTCTTGCCCCATGGATCCAGCGGTTCTTTTTTAAGATAAGGGCCTTTTCCAGCTGCGGTTTTTGTAAGCAAGGCTGCTAACGATTCCGGATATTTACCATTATCCAGTTCATACAGATCAAGCGCTACTGAGATATTCGCGTTTATATCCGCCTTTGCCGCAGCCACCCTTGCCTCTTCTGAGCGGCCCACAAGCCTGGGCACCACCATTGAAACCAGGACGCCGATAATAATCACAACGAGCATTAGTTCAATAAGCGTAAAACCTTTTTTGGATTTCATCAGAACCTCCTTTTTTTCAACGCGCTGTGAGCGATATCTCGAACACAGGCAAAAGCATTGCCACCACTATAAACCCCACCACAAGGCCCATTATCAAAATAAACCCGGGCTCCAGAAGGGCTGTTATTATCTTCATGGCCCTGTCCATTTCTATCTCGTAATTGCGCGCGATATTTAAAAGCGCCTTGTCCAGAAAACCGCCTTCTTCTCCCACAGCAGCCATATTGGACACAAATAGAGGAAAGCATTCCCTCTTTCTTATCGCGCCGGATATAGCCATGCCTGCCTTGACATCCTTATAAACAGCGTCTATGTCATCTTTAACTGCGCTATTGGTTATAACCCCTGATGTAACCTGCAGGGCATCCAGCATAGGGACCCCGTTTTTAAGAAGCATGGAAAATGTCCTGGAAAACCTCGCGAGCTCAGTATCCCTGACCAGTTTCCCAAAGACAGGCACCTTTAATTTGATCCTGTCCATCTTATTTTTCGCTAGCGGATTTGACTTCGCGGTCTTTAATACAAAGACCAGCCCTGCGATAAAAACAGCCAGCAGGATCCAGTATGTCTTTATAAAATCACTTATCCCCACAAGTATCCTGGTGACCAAGGGCAACGTCTGGCCCATATCTATGAACATGTTTACAATCCTCGGGACAATAAACGTGACTAAAATAAATATCGTGGCAAACCCCACCAGCGCCATCAGCCCCGGATAAGCCAGCGCGGCAATAACCTTTGAGCGCGTATCCTCGTCCTTATCCAGAAAATCCGCTATGTTCATCAGCACCTCGTTCAGCGACCCGGATTCCTCCCCTGAACGCACGAGGTTCACGTATAATTCTGAAAAGATCGCCGGGTAATTTTTCAGCGCCTCTGAAAATTTTTTCCCTTCTTTTATTCTGCTCTTTATATTGCCTATTATCATTTTCAGATTATTGCTTTCAGACTGGCTTTCTATGACGTTTAACGCGTTATAAAGCGTAAGGCCTGAACCTAAGAGCTCTGAAAGATGCCTTGTGAAATAAGTTATGTCTTTTGACCTGACCTTGTAGATTGAAAATTTCTCAGCGCTTACTGACTCTTCCCTGACTGATATAGGGTAACAACCTGACTGGATCAATTTATTCACAGCCACGTTCTCGGAATCCGCCTCAATAACCCCTTCCACCGCTTCATCCGGCCCTTTTTTCGCTTTATATATAAACTTCGGCATCTATATTTACCTATCTTTACAAACAACTTGACACTTCAAACATTGTCACAAGTGTAAAGTTGTTTAGTCTTCTTTGGTGACCCTTATGACTTCCTCAAGCGTGGTAATGCCCTTCTTGGCCTTTTCCCAGCCGTCCATCCTCAGTGTGTGCATCCCAAACACAAGCGCCTTGGACTTTATCTGATCAGAGGAATGCCGCTTCAAGACTGACTCCCGTATCTCGTCATTCATCACTAAAAACTCATATATGGCTGTCCTGCCTTTATATCCTGTGAACTTGCATGACTCGCAGCCTTTTCCCTGGAATATCTTTTCATCCTTGAGGCCGTCTTTTATCCCGAATTCCGCCAGCATCCTTTTGTCAGGATCTATCTGAACTTTGCAATCAGGACAGATAATCCTCACAAGGCGCTGGGCAATAAAACATTCCACAGAGCTCGCCACTAAAAACGGCTCTATGCCCATATCCAGGAGCCTTGTTATGCCGCCTGCAGCGTCGTTTGTGTGAAGGGTGCTAAAAACCAGATGCCCTGTCAGCGCCACCCTGATAGTTATTTAAGCTGTCTCAAAATCCCTTACCTCTCCCCCCATCATGATGTCAGGGTCATGCCTTAACATTGATATCAATCCT
>JAUYDX010000061.1 GCA_030691625.1 Candidatus Omnitrophota bacterium
ACGCTCGTATGGTCTTTGAACCCGGTGCCTGCGGGCACCAGATGGCCCATTATGACATTTTCTTTTAACCCTCTAAGCTCGTCTATCTTTCCGCTCGCTGCGGCGTCTGCCAAAACCCTGGTTGTCTCCTGGAAGCTGGCAGCGGATATAAAACTCTCTGTGCTCAGAGACGCCTTTGTGATGCCCAGTAGTATGGGAGTCGCGCTTGCGGATTTGCCTTTTCCTTTCCCTGCCCTTTCGTTTTCCTCCTGGAATATGTGTTTATCAACCTGCATGCCCGAAAGAAAATCTGTATCTCCGGGCTCTTCCACCCTTACTTTTTTAAGCATCTGTTTTACTATTATCTCTATGTGCTTATCATTTATCCTGACGCCCTGCAGCCTGTAAACCTCCTGCACCTCGTTCACTAAATATTCCTGCAGCCTGTTTTCGCCGCTCACCTTCAGGATATCCTGGGGATTTATAGGCCCGTCTACCAGCTGGTCGCCGGTCTTTACCCTGTCACCCTTATACACATTTAAGTGTTTACCATGCGGTATTATGTATTCGCGCTTCATGCCTGAAGCGGATTTTACAATAATCCTTCTCTGGCCTTTCTTGGAAGTGGCAAACTCCACAATGCCGTCTATCTCGCTTATCATCGCGGGATCCTTTGGCCTGCGCGCCTCAAAAAGCTCCGCGACCCTTGGCAGGCCTCCTGTGATATCCTTTGTCTTTGAAACTTGCCTCGGGGTCTTTGCTATCAGGTCGCCGGCGCTTATCATAGCGCCATCCTGGGGAACAATGTGCGCGCCCGCAGGTATCGGGTATATCGCGAGCACCTCTTTCTTTGAGTCTTCAATGATTATCTGAGGATGATATTCGCCTTTCTGCTCTATAATAACTCTCCCAGCAAGCCCTGTTGCCTCGTCTATCTCCTCTGCCATAGTAACTTCTTCTATGATGTCCTCATATCTCACCTTACCGCTTACCTCTGTAAGTATAGGAGAGGTGTAAGGATCCCATCTCACAAACATTACATTCTTGTCTACCTCTGCGCCGTCCTCAATATAAAGAATGGAGCCGGACGGGACCATATGCTTCTCCAGTTCTCTTCCATTATCATCGTTTATGCTTATCTGGCCATTCCTGTTCACTACAACTATGTTCCCCTCTTTCTGCTTGACTATCTTCAGGCCGTGATATTTCACAACGCCTTTGAACCTGGCTTTTAAAAACGACTGCTCTATGATCCTGGACGCTGTCCCGCCTATGTGGAACGTCCTCATTGTAAGCTGTGTGCCGGGCTCTCCTATTGACTGCGCGGCAATAATCCCTACCGCTGTTCCCAGATCCACTATCTTCCCTGAAGCGAGATCCCTGCCGTAACATTTCGCGCATACGCCGTATTTTGTCTCGCAGGTAAGAACGCTTCTTATCCTTATCTTTTCCAGGCCTGCCTGCTGGATCCTGTCCGCCATCTCTTCTGTTATTTCGCTTCCCGCCTCTACAATAATCTCGTCGGTAATAATATCCACTATGTTATCGACAGCGACTCTGCCTACGATCCTGTCCCTCAGGGAAACAACCTCTTCATCCGCCTCTATAATCGCGCCTATTAATATCCCGTTCAGCGTGCCGCAATCCTCTTCTGTGATTATCACGTCCTGGGCCACGTCAACAAGCCGCCTCGTGAGATACCCGGAATCAGCTGTCTTTAGCGCTGTATCAGCAAGCCCTTTTCTCGCGCCGTGAGTGGAAATAAAATATTCCAGCACTGTAAGGCCTTCCCTGAAATTCGCGGTAATGGGCGTCTCTATGATTTCGCCTGACGGCTTTGCCATAAGGCCGCGCATGCCTGCGAGCTGCCTTATCTGCTGTTTCGAACCCCTTGCGCCTGAATTAGCCATCATGAATATGGGGTTAAACGAATCCAGGTTCTCAAATATGAGGTCTGAGACCTTGTCTGTCGTATGCGTCCAGATATCCACTATCTTATTGTATCTTTCGCGTTCCGTGATAATACCTTTCTTGTACTGGTCCTCAACCGCGTTGACTTCTTTTTTAGAATTCGCTATGACCTTTTTCTTGTCCTCGGGTATTGCCAGGTCATCTACTGAAATTGATATGCCCGCGAGCGTGGAATATTCAAAACCTATCTTCTTTATATCATCCAGCACCTTTACTGTGGCGTCGTGGCCAAACAGCTTGTAGCAGTTCGCTACCACCTTGCTGAGCTTTGTCTTTTCAAGAGCCTCATTCACAAAAGGCATACCTTTAGGCAAAATGTTATTAAAAATTATCCTGCCGACTGTGGTATTAACGATCTCTTTTTCTATCCTTACCTTGATCCTGGAATGCAGCTCTATCTCCCTGTCATAAAAAGCAAGCTCTGCGCCGGCTTTATCCGCAAAAACCCTGGTTTCGCCTTTTAACCCCGGCCTTTCCTGCGTCAGGTAATACGAGCCAAGCACTATGTCCTGTGTGGGCGTCACAATAGGCCTGCCATCTGACGGCGAAAATATATTATTGGACGCGAGCATTATAAGCCTGCATTCCATCTGCGCTTCCATTGACAAAGGCACATGCACTGCCATCTGGTCTCCGTCAAAGTCCGCGTTAAACGCTGTGCATACCAGAGGGTGTATCCTGATAGCCTTTCCTTCTATTAATATGGGCTGAAACGCCTGGATGCCGAGCCTGTGAAGGGTCGGGGCCCTATTTAGAAGCACGGGGTGATCTTTTATAACGTCGTCAAGTATATCCCAAACCTCGAGCCTCGCCTTTTCAACCATGCGCTTGGCGCTCTTTATAGTGTGGACAAACCCTTTTTCTTTTAATTTTTTTATAATAAACGGTTCAAACAATTCCAGGGCCATCTTTTTCGGGAGCCCGCATTCCCATATCTTTAGTTCCGGCCCCACCACGATGACGCTTCTTCCGGAATAATCTACGCGTTTTCCAAGAAGGTTCTGCCTGAATCTTCCCTGTTTTCCTTTCAACATGTCACTTAAAGACTTTAATGGCCTGTTGCCCGGGCCGAGCACTGCCCTGCCATGGCGGCCATTGTCAAAAAGCGCGTCCACTGCCTCTTGCAGCATCCTCTTTTCATTCCTTATAATAATATCAGGCGCCTTTAATTCCAGAAGCTTCTTTAATCTATTGTTCCTGTTTATGACCCTGCGGTACAGATCATTCAGGTCGCTCGTGGCAAACCTGCCGCCCTCAAGAGGTATAAGAGGCCTCAAGTCAGGCGGTATCACGGGTATCACGTCCATGACCATCCATTCAGGCCTATTTTCTGATTTTTTGAACGCCTCTATGACCTTGAGCCTCTTCAGGATCTTTCTCTTGGTTTGCTCTGACTTTTGCTTGTGAAGGTCGCTCTTTAGTTCGGTTATTGCCTTGTCCAGGTCTATCTCTTTCAATAACTCCTTTATGGCCTCAGCGCCTATCATGGCCTTGAATTTCCCGCTGCATTCCTCAACGCACTTCCTGTATTTTTCCTCTGTAAGGAGTTCTTTTTTCTTGAGCGTGGTGTCTCCTGGTTCTATTACAATATATTCCTCGTAATACAGGACTTTTTCCAATTCCCTTAAGCCCATGTTCAGGACAAGCGCCATCCTTGAAGGCAGGGCCTTAAAAAACCACACGTGCGAACAGCTGGCCGCGAGATCAATATGCCCCATCCTGTCGCGTCTCACCTTGGAGAGCGTGACCTCTACCCCGCAGCGGTCGCACACAATGCCTTTATATTTTATACGTTTATATTTTCCGCAGCTGCATTCCCAGTCGCGCGTGGGCCCGAATATCTTTTCGCAAAAGAGCCCGTCCTTTTCAGGCCTAAGTGTCCTATAATTTATGGTCTCGGGTTTCTTCACCTCGCCCCTGGACCAGGACTTTATTATTTCAGGAGAAGCCATTTTTATTGAGATAAAATCAAAAGAATTTGTTGGCTCGTTTAGCATATTATTTCCTCGCCTTTTCGCGTCGCTCTTTTTTGGCCTTCTTGCGCTTCTCTTTTAATTCCTGGGTAGATAACATGTTCATATCGGGTTTTTTCCCGTCTTTATATTCTGTCCTGATGTCCAGTCCCAGGCTCTGAAGTTCCTTTACAAGGACATTGAATGACTCCGGCGTGCCGGGATGCGTCGCATTCTCGCCTTTAACTATTGATTCATATACCCTGGTCCTGCCTGTGACATCGTCGCTTTTCACGGTTAAAAGTTCCTGCAGGGTATAGGCCGCGCCGTATGCCTCCAGCGCCCAAACTTCCATTTCTCCGAATCTCTGGCCTCCAAACTGGGCCTTTCCTCCCAGCGGCTGCTGGGTCACCAGCGAATAAGGCCCTATGGAACGCGCGTGCATCTTGTCGTCTACAAGGTGCGCGAGTTTCATCATATATATATATCCGACAGTGACCTTCTGGTCAAAAGGCTCGCCTGTTAATCCGTCAAAAAGCTTGATCTTGCCATCCTGGGGAAGCTTAGCGCCCGCAAGGCATTGTTTTATCTCATCTTCCTTGGCGCCGTCAAATACAGGCGTATCCACTTTATACCCCATGAGTTTTGCTGCCCACCCGAGATGCGTTTCCAGTATCTGACCCACGTTCATCCTTGAAGGAACTCCAAGAGGATTCAGAACTACCTGCACAGGTGTCCCATCAGCCATGTAAGGCATGTCTTCTTCAGGAAGTATCTTCGCTATGACTCCTTTATTACCGTGCCTGCCTGCCATCTTGTCGCCTACAGAAAGCTTTTTCTTGCTGGCTATGTAGCAGACCACCCTCTTTAAAACGCCTGCCGGCAGTTCATCGCCTCTTTTAATCTTATCAACCTCGTGCTCTTCTTCGTAAAGGATCTCCTCCAGCTGGTCATTGTAAACCATGAGCGTGCGTCTCGTTTCAGACTCAAGCTCTGGATCAGACTCTATCTTTAAACTGGATACGTCGCATTTTTCAAACTTGGAAAGATCTTTTTTTCTTATGGGCCGGCCTTCAGCTATCAGCGTAGAGCCTGTCTCATCTGACAGTAAAGGGGCTGAAAGTTTAACGCCTGAAAGAAGCTTATAAAGCCTTTCTTCCCTTTCGCTCTTTACGTTATCAATCCTCTTTTCGTATTCTTCCCTGATCCTGTCTATCTCTGTATTTTCCGCGCGAAGCTCTTCCTTTGTCTTTGACTTAGGGCCTTTTCTCGAGAAAATCTTGGTATCCACCACAATTCCCTCGACCCCGGAAGGCACGGTAAGCGACGCGTCCCTTACATCCCCTGCCTTTTCTCCGAAGATAGCCCTCAATAATTTTTCTTCGGGTGAAAGCTCTGTCTCGCTCTTAGGCGCTACCTTCCCCACCAGGATATCTCCGGGCCCGACCTCCGCGCCCACCCTGACAATCCCATCCTCTCCCAGATTCCTGAGAGCTTCTTCGCTTACGTTAGGTATATCTCTCGTGATCTCTTCGTTGCCGAGCCTGGTTTCCCTGGCCTCTATCTCAAACTCCTCTATATGTATCGACGTATAGACATCGTCTTTTAAAAGTTTTTCGCTTACCAGTATGGCGTCTTCGAAATTATAACCGCGCCACGGCATAAAAGCGACCAGCACGTTCCTGCCAAGCGCCAGCTCGCCGTCGCTTGTGGCAGGGCCGTCAGCTATCACATCGCCTGTCTTTATCTTGTCCCCCAGATTTACAGCCGGTCTCTGGTTCACGCACGTATTCGCGTTGCTCCTGGAGAACTTTCTTAATTTATACACAATGCTGTTATTCACCTCTACTTCGTCTGATTGGACAGCCGTGACCTTGCCGTCTGACTTCGCCACCACCACTGCGCCTGAATCCATTGCCACCTTTTTCTCAAGGCCTGTGCCTATAAGCGGGCTCTCGGTAAACAGCACAGGCACGGCCTGGCGCTGCATATTGGAACCCATAAGCGCCCTATTGGCGTCGTCGTGCTCTAAGAAAGGGATCAGTCCTGCCGCGATGCTAACGAGCTGTTTGGGCGACACGTCCATGTAATCGATCTTTGCCGGCTGCACAAGAGGAAAATCGCCCTTGAACCTGCACGGCACCCTGTCGTCTGTAAAATGGCCGTCTTTATCCACTTTCGCGTTCGCCTGCGCCACTATGTATTTATCCTCCACATCAGCCGTAAGGTATTCAATCCTGTTCGTAACCTTTCCATTTTCCACTTTTCTGTAGGGCGTTTCTATGAAACCTAATTTATTTATTCTCGCGTAAGTGCTGAGAGAAGATATCAGGCCTATGTTCGGGCCTTCAGGCGTCTCGATAGGGCATATCCTTCCGTAATGCGAATGATGCACGTCCCTGACCTCAAATCCCGCTCTTTCTCTTGAAAGGCCGCCCGGCCCCAGCGCGCTCAATCTCCTCTTGTGAGTCATCTCAGCGAGAGGATTTGTCTGGTCCATGAACTGCGAAAGCTGGCTCCTTCCGAAGAAATCCTTTATAACGCTTGAAACTACCTTGGAATTTATAAGGTGATACGGCATCATTGTGTCAATGTCGTATATGGCCATGCGGTCCTTGCAGAACCTTTCCATCCTGGCCAGCCCTATCCTGAATTGTTCTGCCAAAAGCTCTCCCACAGTCCTTATCCTGCGGTTCCCGAGATGATCTATGTCATCCACCATGCCTTCCCCGCTTTTCAGGTCCAGGAGATACCTGATCACATTGACAATCGTGTCCTTATCCAGAATCCTCTTCTCGAGGGAAAGGTCCATGCCAAGCTTCCTGTTCAATATATATCTGCCCACCCTGTCCAGGTCATATCTGCGCTTGTCAAAAAATAATTTATCAATAAAACTCTTCGCGCTCTCAAATGTCAGGGGATCCCCCGGCCTGAGTTTTTTATAAATATCAAGAAGCGCCTCTTCCCTTGTCTTTGTGTGGTCTCTTTCAATGGTGTTAGTGATCTCCTGCACGGTATCCCTGAATACCTCCAGATACCGCACGCCGCTGTCCCAGAGTTTTTCTATAATTTCAGCGTCTAATTTGTTGTTTCCCGCCAGCAGGACTTCCCCTGTCTCAGGATGTTTCACATCTCTTACAACCACCCTGTCCGCGTATTTCAGTAAGGACGCTTTTCTGAGAGGCTTGACCCTTTCCACGCCTGTAAAAAGCTTCATTATCTCTTCGTTTGTCTCAAAACCGAGCGCCCTCAGGAAAATAGTGGCCAGGACCTTTTTCCGCCTGTCTATAAATACATAAAGCACGTCGTTCGCGTCAAACTCAAATTCCAGCCACGCGCCTCTTGAAGGTATTATCCTGCCTGAATACAGCCTCTTGCCTGTGGTGTGTATGTTTTCCTCGAAAGACACGCCAGGAGACCTGTGCAGCTGGCTTACCACAACCCTTTCGTCCCCGTTTATTATAAAGGTACCGGTTTCTGTCATTAAAGGCAGGTCCCCGAGGTAAACCTCCTGCTCCTTGGTGTCCTTCTTGGACTTCAGCCTTATTTTTATCTTTAGAGGCGCCGCGAAACTGACAGCCCTCTTCTGGCATTCCAGCTTATCGTATTTTGGCTTGCCTAAAGAATAGGACACGAACTCGAGCTTGTAATTTCCGTCGTTAGACTCTATCGGGAATATCTCCTCGAATACCGCCTGGAGGCCTTCTGTTTTTCTCTTGGTCTTGGGCGTATCCATCTGCACAAAATGCTTGAAGGAATCAGTCTGCAGCTCCAATAGATACGGGATATCAACTACCTCTTTAAGCCTTGCAAAATTTTTGCGGTTTGGCATAATTTTTTATTTGTGCGCTATGCGCTTTTCTTCTCGACTCTCCGCCTACGGCGGATCGCTCGAAGAATAATATTGTTCGAGCGAGCGAAGCGAGTCGAGAACATCCGTGGAATTAATTCGTTGGAATGCTTACTTTAATTCTACCTTCGCGCCCTGGGCTTCCAGTTTCTTCTTTACATCTTCCGCCTCTTCCTTGGAAACGCCTTCTTTCACTGTCTTTGGAGCGCCTTCAACCAGGTCTTTCGCTTCTTTAAGGCCCAGGTTTGTGATGGTCCTGATTTCTTTTATGACCTGGATCTTATTAGCGCCGGACGAAGCAAGGATTACCGTGAAGGTTGTCTTTTCTTCAGCTGGAGCCTGAGCCCCGGCTGCCGCGCCGGGAGCCGCTACTGCCATAGGGGCCTGAGCAGTTACCCCGAATTTTTCTTCCAGGGCCTTTACCAGGCTTGACAGTTCCAGGACGCTCATCTCGCCAATAGTCCCGAGCATTTCGTCGATCTTTTTCGTGTCTGACATACTATCCCCCTTTTTTATTTTTTATTGCGTTTAACGCGTACAGAAGTTTGCATATAATACCATTCAAAGAGCCGGCCAGGCCCTGAATGGGAGAATTCAATACATTTGCCAGCTTTGCCAGGAGCACTTCCCTGGAAGGAAGCGACGCCATGGTTATTATGTCTTGATTTGTAATGACCGCGCCTGCGCTAAACCCGCCGCATATCTTAAGAGGTTCGTGGCCTTTTGAAAATTTTACAAGCGCCTTTGACACAACGCTCGGATCGCTCCTGTGAAGCGCTATGCCGACCTCGCCCTGGATAAAATCAGCGATAACGCTATTCGCGGCGTCTTTTAGCGCCTTCATAGCCATTGAATCCTTAACCACCAGGTATTCCGCCGCTATCCTCTTCAGCTCCTTGCGCAGTTCATTTATATCCTGAGCGCTTAATCCTTTGTAACGCGTGACTATCAGCGTCTCTGCGCTATTCAGGCGCGAGGATATTTCCTTTACCATTGATTTTTTTGTTTCCAACGCTACTTTTGCCATTATGTGGTCCCCAATTTCGTCAAGTCCAGTTTCAGGCCGGGGCCCATTGTTGTTGACGCGGATATATTTTTTATAAACCTGCCTTTTGCTGTCTGGGGCCTTGCCTTATTTATCGCGCTTATGACTGTGTCTATGTTTTCGCGGATGGCTTTTTCCTCAAAGGAAACCTTGCCCACGCCTATATTTATATTGCCCTGCTTGTCGAGCTTAAACTCTATCTTCCCTGCCTTGGCCTCTTTTACAGCCCTTGCCAGGTCATTGGTTACAGTGCCTGTCTTAGGATTAGGCATAAGGCCTCTTGGACCTAGCACCTTTCCGAGCTTGCCCACGTCCCTCATCATGTCAGGAGAACTTATCACCACATCAAAATCCATCCACCCTGAACTTATCTTGGCTACGAGATCATCCCCGCCCACGTATTCAGCGCCTGCCTCTTTCGCCTGGTTAGCTGTTTCGCCCTTGCATAGGACCAGTACCCTGACTTTTCTTCCTGTGCCATTTGGGAGCATCAAAGTGCCTCTCACCATCTGATCAGACTGTTTCGGGTCTATGCCCAGGTTAAAGGACAGCTCCACTGTTTCGTCAAACTTCGGATGCGGGATCTTTTTCAGGATACCAACCGCCTCCTGGATAGAATATTTCTTTTCCACGTCAGCTATCTTCTGGATCTCTTTTCTTTTTTTTGTAAGCTTTGCCATAAAACCTCTGTTATTCCACCACGTCTATGCCCATACTGCGGGCAGTGCCTTCCACTATTTTCATCGCGGCTTCAACATCTATGGTGTTCAAGTCCTTCATCTTTGTCTCGGCGATCTCTTTTACCTGAGCCTTTGTTACCTTGCCCATTTTTTCCTTGTTCGGCTGGCCTGACGCTTTTGCGATCCCGCATGCCCTCTTTAAAAGCACTGAGCACGGCGGGCTCTTTACTATAAAGGAAAAGGACTTGTCGTCGTACACGCTCAGCACAACAGGCAATATCAGGCCTTGCCTGTCCTTTGTCTTTTCATTAAAGGATTTGCAGAATTCCATGATATTGACGCCATGCTGGCCTAATGCCGGGCCTACTGGCGGCGCAGGATTAGCCTGCCCGCCTGTAACATACAGCTTTATCATTGATTTAATCTTCTTTGCCATGGATAGCCGCCTTTAAATTTCAACAACTTTACACTTGTAACAATGTTTGTAGTGTCAAGTTGTTGAAATTATTTAAGGAATCCGCGATCTATAATCGCTCTGCCTGCCAATACTCCAGCTCTATCGGAGTGGCCCTGCCGAATATTGACACCATTACCTTTATCCTGCCCTTATTCGGATTGACCTCTTCCACTGTGCCGTTAAAATTTATAAAAGGCCCCTCAATGATCTTTATATTGTCGCCTTTTTCAAAGATCACCTTTGGAGTGGGCTTTTCTTTCTTCTCTTCAGTCTGTTTAATGATGTGATTTACTTCGCTCTCCAGAAGCGGAACAGGCTTTGATTTGGACCCTATAAAACCGGTGACGCCTGGTATGTTTCTCATGATATACCAGATATCGTCATTGATATCCATCTCAACTATCACGTAACCCGGGAAAAATTTTCTTAAGGAGATCTTTTTCTTGCCGTCTTTTACTTCTGAAACCTGCTCAGTGGGTATGAGGACCTGAAAAACATTATCTTTTAATACGCCCTCCTGTATCTTGGACTCTATGCCGGCTTTTACCCTGTCTTCCTGCCCTGTTAAAGTGTGTATAACGTACCAATTATGACTCATATAAAGAGCGGCCTTTTAACGTAATATTAAACCTATGAACTTAGACAGCACTATATCTACCATACCTATAAATCCTGCCAGAAGAAGCGTTGAGATTATAACCACTGCCGTGGAACCCACGAGCTCTTCCTTGGTTGACCAGGCAACCTTCTGCATCTCCACTTTTACTTCTGTTACAAATTGCGCTATCTTTCCTAAAATTTTCATATCATAAACGACTTGACATTGAGACAATGTCTCAGTGTCAGGGGACTCCCTTCGAATCCCCTGCAACCTACAATATTTTAACTCACATGGCAGGCCAGGAGGGATTCGAACCCCCAACACGCGGCTTTGGAGACCGCTGCTCTAGCCGTTGGAGCTACTGGCCTATAATGGCCCACTGGCGATAAACTACTTCTCCTCTTTGTGCGGCGTTCTTTTCTTACAAAATTTACAGAACTTCTTTATCTCAAGCCTTCCTGTCTGCTTTTTTTTGTTCTTGGTGCTTGTGTAATTACGATTTTTGCATTCTGTGCAGCTTATGACTATAAACTCTCGCATTTTACGCTATTATCTCCGATACCACTCCCGCGCCCACTGTGTGCCCGCCTTCCCTGATCGCGAAGCGGAGTTCCTTTTCCATGGCTATGGGGATTATAAGTTCTCCTTCCAGGTCAATGTTGTCTCCTGGCATGACCA
>JAUYDX010000078.1 GCA_030691625.1 Candidatus Omnitrophota bacterium
TACAAAGTTTTTGGAGGGTTCGAGCCACCCGCCACTCCCTTTCTCTATCTCGCCCAATTTTTCCTTGAGTAACTGCTTATCATTGAGTATTTTTACTTTCTTAATCTTATAATCTTCTTCTGATATTTCCTGTTCTACGAATAAATCAATAAGCCGCTCCATCTTTTTATCAAATTCAGATATTTTATCCTGCACCTGGCGAGATAGAGAAAGAGAGGATTTACTTTCTTCATGCGCCAATAGCTCAAACCTATTAATCATTTTATTTTTAGTATCTTCATCTATAGATACTTTTGAGATTATTTTATCTATTTGAGAAAGTAAATCCTCTTCTCTCAGAAACTTTTTGCTTTCGCAAGAGCCAAGCTTTTTAGTGCAGTGGTAATAGGTATGGCCTTTCTGCGTCTCGGCAGTAATACTTGCTCCACAGCTTTTACACTTCATAAGCCCGATAAAGGTAAATTTTATTACACCTTTTTTCATTGGCTTGCCTCGATTCTCTAATGTTTCCTGGACAGTGGCAAAAAGTTTCTGAGAGATGAGTGGCGGGTGGCTCGCTTCATGCAGTTCGCCTTTTACAAGCATCATGCCATAGTAGAATGGGTTTCTTAAAATTCTTGCGAGTTCGCTTTTCCGGACAGGCTTGCCCCTTTTACCTATGAGCCCCAAGCGGTCTGTAACTTTCTTTAGTTCATCTAACGAATAATCTCCGTTCACATATAGCTCGAAGATTTTCTTAATAAATGGCGCCTTGTCAGGGTCTATGGCTATACTGTGATTTTTAATGTCATTTGTATATCCAAGCGGCGCAAAGCCAGGATATTCTCCGCGCCTAATCTTCTGGCGGAAACCTCGTTTTACATTTTCAGAGAGATTATCTATGTAGTACTTACTCTGTCCAAATGCGATAGATAGCATAAACTTACCTTGTGCGCTGTTGTCGAAGCGATAGGTAGGGAATCGTAGATCTACTAACTTGCCGGTATCCACTAGATAGATTATCTTACCGCCATCCATAGAATTACGGGCAAGCCTGTCCGGGTGCCATGCCAAAATACCGCTTGTCCCATTTGACTCTATTTGTTTGATCATCAAATTAAATATAGTTCGTCCTGGCTTTTTTGCTGTCTTAGCTTCTATAAATTCACCAGCTATCTCTAAGCCTTCACGCTTAGCATACTCATGTAGTTCGTTTAGCTGTGATTCAAGAGAGAGGACCTGGCGGTCTTCTTCATCAGTGGACTTGCGCGTATAAAGATAGTATTTTGGCATGGCACAACCCTCCAAAAACTTTTATGTCGCTCGGCAAAATAATCTTTTTGAGATCCCGATATATCTCAAAAAGATTTATTTATTCGCCTTTGGCGAATAGGAAACGCCTGCGGCTAAAAGAGACTTTTTAAAAATTATCGGCTCGAACTTTTTATTATTTGACCGAACCCTTTTTATTTCTTACAGTTATCCCTACCGATTTATCGCCGAAACAGACCCGACCGGAAATTGGGGTGGATGAGGGGATTTGAACCCCCGGCCACTAGATCCACAATCTAGTGCTCTATCCAACTGAGCTACACCCACCGCAAAAGGTCAGGATTTGCTGAGAAGTAAACTAAGTAAATTAGTCTGTAGATTATTAATGCTTATTGCTTTATCTTCGAAGTCAAAACCTACAATAAAACTCGCTATCAAAGGCATTGACAGTTTGCTGCCAGTGTCTTTTAATATTATATCATTAATCCTGCAAAAGCAATCAGCTTTTAGATCATTTCCAGAAACCAGGATTTTGCTGTTAAAGTTAAGGCTCCCTTTTTCAATATTTTGCCCCAGGTATTTCTGATACACAGGCCCGAGCGCTACCAGGCCTATGTCCTCAGCCTGAAGCTTTGCCTTTACAGTAAAATCTCCGTTCACCCAGCCTTTTACGCGTAAAAGCGAAAGCGTATCTGAATTTTTATTTTTAAGAAACCCCTCCGCGCTGAATTTCAAAAGCCTGCCTGCTATAAGATACGCGTAAGGGCTTTTAACATGGGCGTTTATTTTAACAAGCTCTATACCTGACCCGTCTTCTCCCTCGTAGATAACAGCGGCGTTCTCCACATCTATCCTGGAAACATAAAATACAGCCTTTGAATCCTTTTGAGACTGGTTTCGTTTTCCCTCAAGCTGCTTAAATCCGGCGAAACTATCATAGTGGCCTTTTTTTATTTTTATAACAGGTTCGAACACTTTTATGCTGGAGAATATGAACGTCTTTTTAAAAAATGCCGAAGCTGGACTCGGGTAAATATATACCTTGGCTATGGTTATGGTGTCATTTATCTTTACGTCTTTCAGCTGGAGGCAAAGCGGAAAGCTTATCCTCATGTGGGCTATGGAAAGCCTAGCCCCGAAATTCTTTTCAAGCGCGTCTGCGACAAACGACTTCAGGTTCCTGGCTGTATAATCATAGCCGGCGAAAACCAGGTATATTATAAGAAATATACCTGCTAGAGATATAGTTTTTTTGAATAAGGGCTTCATTGATTAAATTTGGCGTCCCTGGCCTGACTTGAACAGGCGACCCCCTGCTTAGAAGGCAGGTGCTCTATCCAACTGAGCTACAGGGACGTTTCAATAATATAATGGTTTACCATGAACCCGAGCGAAAACTCTACCCCTTGCGGATAGCTTAGCGAGTGGTTCATGGTCGGGGCGGCTGGACTCGAACCAGCGGCCCCCTGCTCCCAAAGCAGGTGCTCTAAGCCAACTGAGCCACGCCCCGCGCCAAAATCTTTTTGTAATTCTTAATTTTACCAGACTATATATAAAAAAGCAATATATTTGGGTTGAATAATAGGCTATATATGATATATAATATTGCCTATGCACAGAAAAAAACTACTGCTTAACCTGGTTATAATAATCGCCTGCCTGGCAGTTGTATTGTTCTCTTTATCAAATATCTTCCTGCGCGTAAAAGCAAAGCCCATTCTGCAGGAAAAACTCACAGCTACCCTCAAAAGAAAAACAGAGATAGGCGCCCTGAAATTCAGCTTAAGAGGTATAGTCATAAGGAACCTGGTGATATGGAATGTTAAAAATGAACACCCCTTATATCATTTCAAGGAGCTGAGGATAAGGCCTTCTATCAGCGCGCTTATATTTGAAAAGAAGTTAAAATTCCGGAGCGAGCTCTCCCCCACTAAAAATTTCAAGGCCCAGATAGACGCCACCGGCAGTTATAATTTCAAGACCAGCGACCTTTTTATAAAGTACAGGCTGAGAAACTTACCATACGTAGGAGACCTGGGGACGCTCTACGGCACTGTAAGGCTATACAAAAAATTAAAACTGGAACAGGGCGAATCCCCCACGGATTTGCTTGACATCACCATAACTTCTCCGCAGGTCCTCCTGGTGGCAAAATCAAGCATAATAAATAACCAGGGCAAGACAGAGATACGCGGGAAAATCTTCGCGCCCTTTATAAAAACGGATAAATATCAATTCCTCAATATCTATTCTGACGCGGCGCTCGCGGGAGATAAGCTTTATTTCTACCATTTAGGCGCGCATCTTTATAAAGGCGCTTTCAGCATGGACTGCTACATAGACCTGGACAATCCGATACCTCCTTTTACCATCAACGCCAATATCCATAATATGGATGTCCTTGATTTTTCCGCTAATTCCACGTTGGTGGACAGGGATATTAGCGGCGACTGCAACGCAAATATAAAACTTAAAGGCGCTATAGGCGTGACAAACTCTATTTATGGAAAATCATGGGTGGAGATAAAGAACGCGAACCTGTGGGAAACAGAACTTTTCAGAGGCGTTGCGAATGTATTATTTATTCCAAAATTACAGGAGGTGGTTTTCACAGACGCATTTGGCGCGATTCAGATAAAAAACAGCCGCTTCTACACTGATAATTTCAAACTGGTCAGCAAGGAAATGGAACTGGCTATAAAGGGAAGCCTTGGGTTTGATGACACTGTGGACGCAAGTTTTAAGATACGTTTAAAAAAGGAACTGATACAGGAATCAGAGTGGTTCGCGAAGCTATCCAGCCTTTTATTAGAAAGCGCCGGCTGGTTCATGGGAAGCGTGAAAATATCCGGCACAACAAGAGATCCTGTCTACACGATCACGCCTGTAGGCGTAGGCAATATCCTCAATAAGGTTAAAAAAACTATAGACAAGGTGAAAGATATGCTGCAATGATCTTGCGCGCCTGAGCAAGGGCCATTGACCTGTGGCTGATTTTATTTTTTTCGCCAGGCCCCATTTCCGCAAAGGTCTTTTTATAACCAGCCGGCGTGAATACAGGGTCATATCCGAAACCATTCTCGCCTTTAGATTCAAGCCCTATCTTTCCCTCGCATTTACCCTCAGCCACTCCTATGACCTTACCTTTATCAGCTACGGCTATCACGCACTTAAAGCAGGCATTTCTTTTTTCAGGAGGGGCGTTTTTCAAAAGATTCAGGAGTTTTTCGTTGTTGCTTTTATAGGTGGCGTTTTTTCCTGAAAATCTTGCGGAGTAAACGCCTGGTTCGCCGTTTAGATATTCCACTTCAAGGCCGGAATCGTCAGCCACTGCAAGGCATTTTAAAAACTTAGAGACCTCTATGGCTTTTTTTACAGCATTGTCCTTAAGGGTCTTTCCGTCCTCTATCACTTCGGGCGCGTCCTTAAACGAATCCAGGGAAAATACATCTACCTTAAGCCCTTTAAGAAGCTCTTTTATCTCTCTTAGCTTATCTTTATTCCTGGTAGCTGCGACTAATTCCATATTATATTTTGATTAATTTTTTCTGCAGGCTTATAAGGTCGTCTATCCCGCCCTTCGCGAGGCCGACAAGATCGTTAAGGTCTTTTAAAGAAAAAGGATTTTTTTCAGCTGTGCCCTGGACTTCCACCATTTTGCCTGAGCCTGTCATAATGATATTCATATCCACTTCAGCGCCGGAATCCTCTTCATAATTAAGGTCCAGGCATTTTTCGCCTTTAACTATGCCAACGCTCACAGCGGCCACATAATCTGACAGGGGCATAGAGGTAATCTTTTTCTGATCCTTTAGTTTTGCCAGGGCATCTGCCAGGGCTATAAAACTTCCCGTGATGCTGGCTGTCCTGGTTCCGCCATCTCCCTGTATGACGTCGCAGTCTATCCAAATAGTCCTCTCTCCCAGCTTTTTTAATTCAGCGATTGAGCGCATGCTCCTTCCTATGAGACGTTGTATCTCCTGTGTCCTGCCGCTCTGTTTTCCGCGCGAGGCTTCCCTGTCTATCCTGGACTGGCAGGAGCGCGGGAGCATGCCGTATTCTGCCGTGATCCAGCCAGAGCCAGTGTCTCTTAAAAAATGGGGGACTTTATCCTCCACAGATGCGCTGCATATAACCCTGGTGTTGCCCATTTCAATCATGCAGGAGCCTTCCGCGAATTTCAGGACATTTCTTTTTATCTTAACTTTTCTCAGCTCGTCAAATTTCCTTTTATCGCTTCTCATAATACCTCCGTTATTACAGGAAAATATTTTAATTCCAGTCTATATATTGCCTCAGGGCCTAGATCTTTATACGCTACGATTTTTGCCGACTTTACTTTTTCAGACAGATACGCGCCTGCACCGCCTATTGTAATAAAATAAACCGCTTTATGTTTTTTTATGGCCTGGTTAACGTCTTTTGAGCGCTCGCCTTTACCTATCATGGCAATGAGGCCGTGTTTTAATAATAACGGTGTAAATGGGTCCATCCTGGCGCTCGTTGTAGGGCCGCACGAACCAATTATCTCTCCGGGCCTCGGAGGCGTAGGTCCTACATAATAAAGAGTCTCGCCTTTTAGGGAAACAGGGATTTTCTTCCCTGATTTCAAAGCCTCGAAAAGCCTTTTATGCGCGGCGTCCCTGGCAGTTAAAACCGGGCCGCTCAATAAAACCATTTCTCCTGATTTTAGCGTCTTTACTGCATCTTTTGTAAGAGGTAGAAATATATTTCTCATATTGTACCTCTGTCCAACTTCGCAAGTTGCCCAAACGAAACGGGCAACTTGCGAAGTTGGACAGGTCATATTGTAGCTTCTGCGGTGCGGGTAGCGTGGCAACTTATATTCACAGCTACTGGCAGGCCTGCTATATGCGTAGGGTAGGTGAGAACGCTGACGCCTAAAGCTGTGCATTTGCCTCCCATGCCCATTGGCCCTACCTTGAGCCTGTTTATTTTCTCGAGCAGGCTTTTCTCAAGCCTCGCGATATGCGCATTCTTACTGTGCTTCCCCAGAGGCCTGAATATAGCCTCCTTTGAAAGTAAAACAGCTTTATCAAGAGTGCCGCCCATACCTATACCTAGATATACAGGAGGACAGGGCCTGGAACCAGCCTCCTTCACGGAGTTGACAACAAAGTCTTCTATGCTTGAAACAGGATCAGTGGGCCTGAACATCCTGGTTTTACTTACGTTTTCGCATCCAAAGCCTTTTACCGCAACCTTTATAGCGATCTTATTCCCAGGCGCTATATCAGTATAAATAATCGGCGGCAGGTTTGTCCCGGTGTTTTCTCTTATGAGCGGGTCATTAACCACTGAGCTCCTGAAATAACCCTCTTTATAAGCAAGCTCAACGCCTTTACTGACAGCCTTTTTAAGGTCTCCTTTTATCATCAGGGACTGGCCTATTCTCAGATATACAACAGCCATACCTGTGTCCTGGCATATGGCGAGCATCTTTTTTCTGGCGATAAACGCGTTCTTAATGATCACGTCCAGCGCGTATCTGGATTTTTTCCCAGACTCTTTCTTTCTGGCGTCCTTGAGGCCTTTAAGCAGATCAGGCCTTAAAGACGTATTCGCCTTTATGAACAAATCCCTTACTGTATCCTTTATTGATCCTGAATCCACTATTCTTATCATTTTACACCTAATATTTTATGCGCCTGGGGTATGAATCTTACGTTATCCAGTTTAGCGCCTGATTCTTCCATAAACCTTTTATACGATTTTATTTTCTGTATTTTATCGCCAATCGTAACCGGCTGGAGTATAAAAAATATTCTCTTATTAACCCCTGCTATTATAGCTACTGCCTTTTTTATGTCCTGGAGCAGCGTATCTTTAGCTATAACTGACTTTACAAATACCTCTTTTTTCGCGGCCTCCTTAAGAAAATCCCTGTGCTCTTTCCATAAGGGCCTGTCTTTTGTGGAAGAAGGGAGCTTTATGTCCATGCTTATTATATCTAAAAAATCCATAATCTCCAAAAGTTTATTTTTTAACGTGCCATTGGTCTCGAGGTATATGACAAAACCCTTCTTTTTCAATTCAGGCAAAACCTGTTTTAAAAAATCCGCGTATAATAGCGGCTCCCCGCCTGTGAAAGAGACTACTTTATTTTTTTTCTTTATAACCGCCGTTACGAGCTCGCCGGCTGAATATTCTTCAAATCTTTTTTTCTTCTGCTCGTCGCAGAACGCGCAGTTTAGATTGCACCCGTAAAACCTGACAAATGTCTGGGCCTGGCCAAGATAAGACCCTTCCCCCTGAATCGAACTGAATATCTCTACGATCTTAGCCTTTAACATAAACCACCTCAACCTCGTAGGTTGCGGCGGTGCTGCGCCGCAACCTACGAGGTTTTAAAGCCTTTGGAGCGGAGACGGCAGGCGTCGCATACGCCGCACGGCTTCTTACCGCCCTTATAACACGACCACGTAAGATTAAAATCCACTCCTAAACTTCTGCCAAGACGCGCAATTTCCTTTTTTGTCTTGTATAATAACGGCGCGATTATCTTTATACCTTTTAGTTTTGTCGCCTTCCCAAACAGCTCATTAAACGCTTTGTAATACCCGGGCCTGCAGTCAGGATAGCCTGAAAAATCTACGGCGTTAGCTCCGATAAAAACAGCTTTCGCGCCGATTGCCTCTGCGTAAGACAAAGCGAAACTTAGAAAAATAGTGTTTCTGGCAGGCACGTACGTAGGAGGTATTTTCTCTTTTCCTGAAAGTCTTCTATTTTCAGGGACCTTTATATTTTTATCCAAAAGCGCGCTATTTTTCCAGGGTAAAGATATTTTTAAAACAACGCATGGGGCTTTTACGCTCCCGGCTATTTTCTTCGCGAATGATATTTCTTTTTTATGGCGCTGGCCGTAATCAAACGCAAGACAGTAAGGCGCATAGCCTTTCTGCTTCGCAATATAAAGAGTAACGGCTGAATCCATTCCGCCGGAAAGTAAAACAATTGCTTTTTTCATATTATATTTTACTTCTCGATTCGTCCGCCTGCGGCGGACTCACTCGAAGAATATTGTTCGAGCGAGCGAAGCGAGTCGAGAACATTAAGCCCTGGGATGAACCTTATCGTAAATAGATTTTAACCTGTCTGTAGTGACATGCGTGTATATCTGCGTGGTGGAAAGATTGGCATGGCCTAAAAGTTCCTGCACGCTCCTGAGATCCGCTCCCCTATCCAGCATATGAGTGGCAAAAGAATGCCTTAATGAATGAGGAGAGATATTTTCATTGAGACTGGCCCTGTGAATATATTTATCCACTATGCGCCTCACAGCCCTGTCGCTCACGCGGCGCTTGCTTTTATTAAGAAATACCGGCTTGCTCTCATTAATCTCGCTCACGCCTATCTTCTCAAAATACGCCCTTATGGCCCTGAGCGCCTTGTCTCCCACAGGCACCAGCCTTTCTTTTTTGCCTTTTCCGTATACCTTTAATACGCCGCTTATAAAATCAATATCGTCTTTATTAAGGCCCACGAGCTCGCTGACCCTTATGCCTGTTGAATAAAGCGTTTCCAGTATAGCCCTGTCGCGTAAACCAATGTGATCAGACGGATCAGGGGATTCAAGTAATTTTACAATATCGTCTGTATTTAAAAATAGCGGGAGTTTCTTTTCTATCTTGGGCGTCAGGAGGCTCGCGCTGGGATTTGTCTTTATAAGCCCTTCCCTGTACAGGAATTTGAAAAAACTCCTGATGCACGCCATTTTCCTGGCTACAGACCTCTTTGAAAAATTCCTCTCTTTCATCCTGGCCAGGAAAAGCCTCACGTCAAGGTGGTTCACCTGCTCGATGGGCTTATCTTTTATTGATTCGCTGAATTCCCTGAGGTCTATTTTATAGTTGGTAACTGTATGAGGCGAGTAATTCTTTTCAATCTCAAGATAATTTATGAACTTATGGATAAATCTATCAAGCATCTTCTCCCTCTACTACTGCGCTATCCTCGTTATCCTGGGAAGGCAGCCTGCGCGATATGTGGTGGCAGTTAGGGTAATTGGAACAGCCGTAAAAATGCCTGCCTCTTTTGGAGCGCCTCTCAACCAGCATACCGCCGCATCCGGGCTCAGGGCATTTAACGCCTGTGGGTATGGCCTTCGCAAACCTGCAGTTCGGAAAATCAGAACAACTAAGGAACCTGCCGAGCCTTCCCCATTTTATGACCATGGGCTTGCCGCATTTTTCGCAGATCTCTGACGTCTTCACGGCCTCGCCTTTAACCTTGCGCATGTTGACCTTGGCGTGCTCCACGTCTTTTTCAAAAGGCGTATAGAATCTTTTAAGGACATCCTCACTTTTTTCGCGGCCCTCTTCTATCTCGTCCAGCTCCTCTTCCATTTTGGCTGTAAATTCCAGGTCCAGGATTTTAGGGAAGCTTTTCTTTAAGAGGTCAGTAACCACCATGCCGAGTTCAGACGGGGTAAAATATCCCTCTTTTCTTTTCACGTAATTCCGGAAAATAATAGTCTGGATAATCGGGGCGTAGGTGCTGGGGCGTCCTATGCCGTCTTCTTCGAGCGCCTTTACCAACGATGCGTCCGAATACCTGGGAGGAGACTTTGTAAAATGCTGGCTCGGGTTTAATTTTAAAAGGTCGAGCAATTCTCCTGCTTCCAGAGAAGGGAGCAGTTTTTCTTCATCTTTCACATCCTCGTTCTCCTCGTACACAACGCTGAAACCCTGGAAAACCTTCTGCGACCCTACAGCCTTAAAAATGCACCTTCCTGCCTTTATTTCCACGCTAACCACATTGAACACAGCAGGCGTCATCTGGCTGGATATAAAGCGATTCCATATAAGGGTGTAAAGTTTATATTGATCCGCTGTAAGAAATTCTCTTACGCTGGCTGGTTCCCTGAGCGGCAATGCAGGCCTTATTGCCTCGTGCGCCTCCTGCGCAGATTTTTTTGATTTATAGACATTCGGCGCGCTTGGCACAAACTCCGCGCCGTATTTTTCCAGTATATATTTTCTCGCTAAATCCTGGGACTCTTTTGAAACCCTGACAGCGTCTGTGCGCATGTAGGTTATGAGACCCACGTTGCCTTCGCTTCCGAGCGGCAAACCTTCGTATAACTGCTGCGCCACCTTCATTGTCTTATACGCCTGGAACCTGAGCTTATAAAACGCCTCCTGCTGGAGCTTGGATGTGGTAAAAGGCGATGAGGCGTATTTACGTTTTTCCTTTTTATCAACGGACGCGACTGTGAACTGCGCCTTTTGAAGCTCTGTTACAAGATTATCGGTATCGTCTTTTTTCTTAAGGTCTATCTTTTTATCTTCTATCCTGTCAAGCTTGGCTATGAATCTTGAATTCTCTAAGTTTTTCTTTTTGAGCTCAGCTTCTATCTCCCAATATTCTTCAGGCACGAACATCCTGATCTCGTTTTCCCTGTCCACGATAAGCCTTACAGCCACTGACTGCACCCTTCCTGCTGAAAGGCCTTTGCCGACCTTTCTCCACAAAAGCGGGCTTATGCTGTAGCCCACTAATCTATCCAGGACGCGCCTCGCCTGCTGGGCATCCACCATGTTTTTATCGATTTTACCGGGCTTGGTAATAGCTGCCTCTATGGCAGTCCTATTGATTTCATGAAACGCTATTCTATAAATATTTTTCTTTTTGCCCAAAAGCTTTGCCAGATGCCAGCTTATTGCCTCGCCTTCTCTGTCAGGGTCTGTGGCAAGATATATGTTATCTTTACCCTCGGCTGCTTTTTTCAAAGCATCCACTATCTTCTTCTTACCGGGTATCATGATATACTCAGGCTCAAAATCATTTTTAATATCAATGCCCATCTTGGATTTAGGAAGGTCCATTACATGGCCCATTGAAGAAGATACAGTGAAGTTTTTTCCGAGTATCTTATTTATAGTGCTCGCCTTAGCGGGCGATTCAACAATTACTAGCGACTTTGCCATTCTCTTTCTCCGTTCTATATTTTAACAAAATTCTTTCCGGGCAGCTGTTTCGCGAATTTTTTTATCTCAAGGCTCAGGAGCATACCTGAAATCCTGCCAAGCTCCATACCTGATTCCCTGCATATATCATCTATATGTATAGGATCGCTGGATAATAAAGTATATACTAAACTTTCATTTTTGTCCAATTTTGTATCTTCTGTCCAACTTCGCAAGTTGCCAAGATGGCAACTTGCGAAGTTGGACAGGTTAAGTTCTTCAAGGATATCTTCTACCCCCTGGGCTAATTTAGCACCCTGTTTTATAAGCTTGTTTGTACCTTTAGAGGTATTTGAATCCACTTTACCAGGCACTGCGAAGACATCCCTTCCCTGTTCCAACGCGCAGTCGCATGTGATAAGCGCTCCGCTTCTTTCAGCTGCCTCCACGCATACCACGCCCAGGGAAAGCCCGCTTATGATCCTGTTTCTTTTAGGGAAATTTCCCCTGTCAGGTATAGTCTCCATTGGGAATTCGCTGATGACAGCGCCTGAGGCTGAAATTTTTCCAGCTAAGGCTCTGTTTTCCTCAGGATAGATATTGGCCAGGCCTGAACCTAAAATAGCTATTGTCCTTGCCTTTGCCTTTAACGCGCCTTTATGGCTGGCTGAATCAATGCCCCTTGCAAGGCCTGATACCACAGTGACTCCGTGCGAAGCCAATTCAAAACCTAATCTCTCGGCTGTCTGAAGCCCATAAAACGAGGCGAGCCTGGAACCGACGATGGCAATGGCTGTATTGTCCTCAGGCAAGATTTCACCCTTTACATATAAAACCACTGGCGGGTCATAGATATTCTTTAAATTTTCAGGATAATCTTCGTCCAGAAATGTAATAACCTTTACCCCATACTTTTTTATTAAACTCATTTCTTTTTTTAGATCAATATCTTTGATCGCCTGGGGCACCCTGGCGCCTATTATCGGCCCGATCTCTTTTACCCCGGAAATTTCACCGGCATCTGCCTTAAAAACCTTTTCGAATGACCCAAAATCTCTTAGTAGCGCCCGCGTCCTAACGCTCCCTATATCCTCCACCATATTAAGCGCAATCAATCTCTCAGTATCGTTCATAATAGTTCACCCTCCCTATTATATAATACACATGTCGGGTCTATTTTCTTTCAAATTTTTTTAGAATTTTTTAAAGGCGGAGAAGGTTATCCACAATGTAGGGGACACTTAAGTGTCCCCTACTGCTGCGGGTATAAAACCGCGCCTATCAGCGTAAATATCAATGTTATATTTATTATTTTATTTATCTTTGCCATAACCATATCTTCTCGACTTCGCTCCCTTAATGAGCTTGTGTGACCGCTCGAAGAATATTAAACAACTTTACATTGTGACAATGTCAGAGTGTAAAGTTGATTAGAGGAGTTAAAGCGCAGAACCGGACGTTAGCGCCTGGTTCTCTTTGTCCATCTCTTCTAAGATTTCCTTTAAGCTCTTTTGCCTCAGCCATTTTATCTTAAAATCTATCAATGCCTCCCCGAATTCATCTATTGAGGCATAATAAAATCTGGAGCGCATAACGCCGTCTAAAATAAATTCATCAAGAGCCAGTTTTAATTCCTTGCTGCCGTCTATCTCTCCTTGATAGTTAACCATTTCATAATAGTCGCCGGAACCGCCCAACTCTCTGAATTTGAAAGAATCTCTGATAAAATACACTATCCTGGATATATCCTGCCATAGGGCCTCTTCTCTTTCGGCTTTATTATCAGGATTAAATGATAAATATCCGCTATTTACCACAAGGATAGGAGAATTTTCCGTGTTATTTGCAAAAAATATAGAATCCTCTTCAAAACGCATAAGGCTGATGCCTTTTTTGTGCAGTTCCCTTAATGCGTCGCAAATGCCTATCAACGCATCAAAGACCGCATCCAGATGTTTTTTGCGCGAAAGCCAGTTATCTAAAGATCTTAGATATCTGCCTAAATTTTCGCCGGATATTCTCTTTCCATCAGATGTTATAAGACTATGCGTAAAAGGATAGTTATCCTGTCTTTCCACTCTTCCAAAAACAGTACCTGTTATTTTTATATTGCCTGCCGCGATGCCTCCTTCCCGCAGGCCATTACTAAGAGCATATGGTCCACTGCCTTTTATGGAGCAGAATACCCTATGGCCATACGCATGCCCAAAATAAGGCATTTCATTATCTATCCATCTATGATGCGGTGAAAAACGCGACATATCATAAGAATATTTAGCCAGATAATGTATCGGGTCATCATCCTCTATGATATTTACCAATGGCTCAAATTTCCCTCTTAGAGGAAAGGATTCATGGGCATCTATATATATCATGCCCCCTTCAGGATTAGCCATTCTTAAGATCCCGCTAATGACCCTGGCGCTTACTTTGCGCTGGATAATATTGCCCATATCTAAAAAATAATCCCTATCGTTAATGCCATATTTATCAAACTTGGCTTTAATCAGCCCCATTATATAAGAACACATGACCTCGCTTATCTGGTCATACGCCTTTTCCATAATAACCACATCCGCATAGCCCTCAGGAAATACATACTGAGGGTCAAATAACCAAACCTCTTCATCATTCTCTAGCAGGTTAACCGTCTCTTCAATCGCTTTTTCAAAAGTCGGAGATGATTCTATGGCATCTTTTATTTTTTCTATGGCCCTGGGGCGCATCCAGTTAATGTTTAAAAGAAGTAAGTATGTGGAGCTTTTAAGATCTTCGGGCATCCCATACCACGCTTTTTCCAGAGACTCCTTGTTCAGATCAGCCAATATTATCCGCCTGATGCCTTTTATGCCTTCAAGCGCCTTATAATCAATCCTCCCTGCGCAAAGCACTACAATGGTCTCTTTTTTAGGGGCAGATGAGACAGCCCAGTTTATATCGCAGTCTCTTTTTAATTTCGCTGATTTATCTTGTGTGCAGGTTTGAGATCCGTATGAATGACTGAGAAAATCCTTTGGAAACCCCTTTGCGCCATTAATCACCTTTCCCCTTGATGGCCGTTTGAGATAAGGCTTTAATAAACTGCCTAAATCGCTACCCGAGGCTTCTATAGATGCGAATTTTGGCAGGCCATCTTCCTGTAATGCCTGCTTAATACCGCTTTCTATCTTGCCTTTTTGTAAAAACTTTTCTCTCTGCATTAAAACATCCTGCAGTCTGCTTTCCCCGGAAGGTGTTATCTCAAACATATTATCCTGATTTTTCCTTATAAGACCTGATGCCTCCAGTATCTCAAATGTTTTATTCCAATGCCTTCTTGAAAAATCAATCAGACCTCTGGATGCATCATGCCTGGGGCGGCCAGGGTCAGGAATCGCCTTAAATACAGTGTCAAAAACAAGTTTCAGCATGGTTTTAACATCCTGGTTCCCGGAATGCTTAATTGTATTAAGTAAAAAATTTATCTGAAATTCCTGGGGTATGCCGCTATTAACGCTATCCTTTACATAAAGCGGCTTATCCATACCTATAAGCAGGTCTCTTATGCAATAAAGAAATTGATAATCATCCGGTTCCACAAGAAGGTTCAGATTATTCCACAGACCCAGCGGAATCGCATTGCTCAGACAAAGCGCTATTGCGTCCCGCCTCATGAATTCCCTGATTACCCGCTTTCTTTCCTCAATGAGATCTGTGTATTTTATGGATAATACTGGATTAGCCCTACTCCTGAAATCTCCTTTAAGCCTCGCCTCCATAGCCTTCCATTCAGGAGAATGCGTCATTTCAAGAAAAAACATATCCTCCTCGTGGCCATTGTTTCTAGTAAGTTCCCACTGTCTGCCTTCTGGCATCTCGAAAACATGCAGAAAATCATAGTCAGGCAGATCTCTTCTAAGAAACGTCTCTTCATTTATTTCTCCGCGCACTAGCTGCATAAAAGCCAGAAATCTTCTACTGACAGGGTCATACATATCAACATAAAACTGCCCTGCCGGAAGGACAGCGCTTATAAACGACGCATTAGCAAGATAATCAGTAGCTATCTGATTGGAATCCATTATAAGCCTCTCTCTAAATGATTCGTCCTTCATTTGTTCATAAAAATGATTTACTTTCCGGAAAACAGAATAGCCGTAAGGCGTGAGGACATGAGACGCCAGCTTTAAAAGAATCCCCCTTGCCTCTTTTTCGTCAACGCTTCCGCTCTCTGGAAAACCGCTCATTAAATCCTTTTCTATTTCCACTGCCCTTCTCTTTAATCCCTCCATGCCGCCTGCAGTCTCCATTGATGCGAGGCTGGATTTGCCAGGCGCAAGCGGGAGAGAGATAGTAAGCGTAGTACCTTTCCCAGGCTCTGATTCAACATTAATTGTACCGTTATTTCTCTCAATTATAGCTCTTACTGTCCTGAGGCCGCGGCCTCCGCCAAGCTCTTTGCTTGAAAAAGACGTTTTATTTTTAAATGCCTCCAATGCCTCCTGCGGCATGCCTGGGCCAGTATCGCTTATTTTCACTACCACATGATTATCCTGAAGAAAAGCCTTAATATCTATGGTTCCTTTAAAACCGCGCCTTGCTGTCCTGTCATCAATGCTAATTTTATTCCTATCTCTTTCCATAGCTTCTACTGCGTTACGGATTAGATTTAAAAATGCCCTGAAAATTTCCCCTTCGCGGGCAAAGATATATCTTGATTCCTCTTCACAATCAAAATGTAGCGTATAAAAATGGCTGTTAACCTCTGTATATCTTATGATTTCAAATATTCTTTCAAGGTCTACATTTTTCGTTATGTCCTGGCCTATAAAACTTTTATAGAAAAGACGCAGGTAGTCTATTGTGATTCTTAACTCATTGCTTCTTTTATAATCTAACTCTTGGCATAATACGCTTACAAAGTCGTCGGTAATAGTATTTTTAAATTCAGCGAATGTCTTTCTAAAAGCTTCTTCCCATTCAATTCCTTCTTTATCGCTATCAATGCTATCGCCAAGCTTATTTATTATTGAAAACAGTGCCTTTTTTGCCTCATTGAATTCTTTTGAGTATCTACCTTCTAGTTCTAGCATAAAATATAACTGCGTATAAATATTTCTCATATCGTGTCGTATAGCTCTCTTTAAATCAATTCCCGGAGAACCGTCTGGCACAAAAAAGATGTCTTTGTCTTCATTACCTTCCAGAGCCTGCCTGTATCTATCCTGATTTTGGATTGGCAGATACCTGAATATCTCAGCTGTATTAAGTTTCCCCAGAGTGACTCCTGTGCCGCCATGGCCAAATGGATATTGGTGAGTAAACCCCATATACTCAAATATATTTTGCAGTGACTTTCCTGAATCAATGTCCTGCCCTATTATTCCATTGTTAGTCTTTAATATTTCACATGCCCGCTTTATGCCAAGCGCCACTATAGTAGGCCCAAAAACCCTGTTACGATAGTCTTTATGGACTACGAGGCTAGAATTTACAGGACAGATGGCCTGGCCTAAGCCTCTCATGTCATGCGCACAGATCTTATTATTTCCGGGTTTTTCTCATATTGAAAACAAAGCATTAATGCGGAGATAACGATGTTTTTTTCCGGATCAACCAGAAGCAGGATTTCATATACCCTTTTCATTTCTTCTGACTCTAATTCGAGCCGTGAGGCAAGTCTGTCAGGCGTCTTACAGCCAAGAGTAACAAGCATAAAAGGTTCGTTATGAATAGTGGTTAACTCGCAAGTTTTAAGGACTTTATACGCGCCTGAATCATGTATCCTATCAGCATATTCTAAAAGCATATCTTTAATAGGTTCGATCAGGCCGGGCAAAAGTCTTTTTGTGGCGTGCAGGACAATCTTTTGCTTATCGCCTTTAAATACCTTTGTATCCTCAGGGGCCTCTTGCCTGAGTCTCTCGTAATACACAGGGATATATTCTGGCGCATAATAAAGATATTCAAATGCCAAAGGCTGCCACCATACACCTGCAAACCAGTTATCACTTTCCAGGATATTTTCAGTGCCAACAGTCTCCATTTTGGGCTGGCTAGGCGCAAGCGGCAGCCAGACAGTAAACGTAGCGCCTCTTTCAGTTCTATCAGACGGGGAAATCTGCCTTGTTTCCAATTTATCGTCAAAGGTTAATTTCCAGGCATCAGCTGATTCGGTTTTAGAATCTACCTGGATCTTGCCGCCTTTCAATTTAAGATACTCCAGAGTCAGGTAAAGGCCCTGTCCTACTTTCTCTCCCTCTTCAAGCTCTTTTGTGGTAAATCCTTCTTCGAATATGTGAGGTAAAATCTCTTTAGGAATCCCAGGCCCTTTATCAGAAACCTTTATTTTAGCCCATCTGCCTTCTTTGGAAGTTTCTATTGTAACCTGGGATGAATATCTTGAAGATCTTAAAGCATTTCCTATAAAATTATCAATGATACCGATGATAATCAATGACTCCTCGTCTATGGTCTTGTCAAAGACTAAATCCTCCTGACATAAGGTTAACTTCGAATGCTCTTTATTAGGTCTGGGTAGAATTCTATTGTAAAAAATTTCAATAATTCTATTCATATCATTGGTGGAAAATAAAATTTGCATAGATTCCGCTAAACCCGAAAGCGTTCTCATGTCTTCTGTTATAATAGCCTCTATCTCATCAATAATAGACTTTTGTGCCTTACTATTGAACAATCCCCTTGCTTCTTCTATGATTGAGTTGGTTAAACTAATAAGTTTTTCTATTTTTTCGGAAATTGTACGTAATCTCTCAAAATCCAAATTTGACTCTACACTATTAAACCACCCTTGTAATTGAGATTGGCTTTTCTTGTGCCAATTATTAATAGCCTCATTTTCCCGCCATGGTGATTCTAATTCGTTTTTTGCAGAATTAAGACTTTCATACATTGAATATACGCGACCATTAAAAATATGTAAAATATGTCCCTGCATCAATTGTTTTATTCTATTTCTAAACGAGGTCATTTGTTGAGATTGTATATTTTCTTTCACAAAGCTTCCCTGCATCGGCGGCCTTAAGGCAGAATCCAAGCCTGAAGCGCAAAATCCCGCGCTTTGGCACAGGAAAATCACTATCAATAATAAACTAAGCGCCTTTTTGTTCTTTGTCATAAATTCGTCCGCCTAATCCGGCAAATCTAACCAGGTTATAATATTTAATTTGCTGTCCTGACAGCTTTTAGAGATTCTACATTTACTACGTCAGCGTCTCCTGACTCTAGAGCGGCTAAAATACGCTTTAGTCTTTCAGTCTGAATTTTTATATGACTTAGATAGTCATTCATCATACTTGCTAACTTTGCTCTAAGCTCAGGGTTCTTTATAGCCTCGGCTAACCTCTTTCTATTAGCATCTTCGCTATTAGATAGTATAACCGCATAATCCAAAAGACTCTTTTCCTGAGAATATACAGAGACCACATTTGTTAATATTTCCAGATGCTCCATTGCGTTTCTGCAATATAGCAGTATCTCAGGAACTGCCAATCTTCCTTCTTTTGACAGCATTACTGCCAAGCTTGACCAGCTTCTTGCTTCAACAACGTCTTTGCCAAAAACATGTTCGAATATAGTTACTGCAGATATTGGAAAAAACCTCTGAAGGTCTTGACGAATATGAGATAGGAAAAAATCAATTATACCTTGCACCTCTGCATCAAACTCTTTCAATAAAACCTGCTGGCGTTCTGTCAGGCCGTAAGGAGAAAAATGGACAATGCCCTTCAATAACCCTGCCTCATCCTTAAGCGGCGCAGAGCCCAATAAATTATCTATAGTGACCCTGTTTTTTAATATCTCTTCTTCCAATCCGGATAGTTTATTTTTTATTACTGAATACAGATCATCGTCAAAGATAGCCTCGAGCTCTTCATCTGTAAAAATAATGCTGATCTCGCGCAAGGCCTCTGCCATGGAACCCGAGGCATGTATCTTGTTATGCTGCAGATTTATCCCAGAACCACTAGGAACCAGTTGAGTCCTCCTATATCTCAAAGTGCCGGGTTCTGTGCCGTTAGATTCTCCGGCTAATTTTTTAAACTCCTCTACTGCGTTTTTGGAATCTGTCTTTTGCAAAATCAGAGGCACTGATTCCCCTGATATCAGATATTGAACAAGCGGATTATAGTATGGCTTATTTTTATGCCTCTCGTCATGTTCCGCATAATGCCTCCTTGCATTCTCTTGTGTATATCGTCTGGGGTTTCCAATATAGACTATCTTAAAACCTTTGTCTTTTATCTCGTCTAATATCTCTTTTTGTATATCTTCCCCGGCATCCGGTTTGAACATCGCGAATGTAAAATTCTGGCTCTGTAAATCTGATAATGTTATAAAAAATGCCTTATCTTTTTTTTCTTGAACTTTTACGGTTTCTTTGGCTAAACTGCCTTGCATCAGCGGCCTCAGAGCATATCCATGCTGCGGCGTCAAAAACGCGCCTATCAGCGTAAATATTAAAGCTATATTTATTATTTTATTTATCTGTTTCATCGAACCACCCCAACCACGTAGGATGCCTACGGCAACCTACGTGGTTTACCATACCTCTTTATAAAGCTCTTCATATCGCTGGACAGAAAAAGGCCATGTTCCCATGGCCTGCTTTGAATTGTTACTTATTGAATCTATTGAGGTTGTATTATATCAGATTTGATATATTACGTCAATATTTTTATTATTTCCTCTGCAACCTGGTCTATGGTAAGATTATTTGTATTTACGCTGAAATCCGCCTTATTGTAATACGGCTCTCTTTTCTTAAGAAGTTCCCCTATCTGCTTTTTAGGGTCAGGGACATTGAGGAGCGGCCTGGTTTTAATGTTTTTAGTCCTTTTAAGGATAGTGTCAGGAGACGCCTTGAGGCAGATAATGATACCGCTGCTTTTAAGATTCTTGAAATTCTCTTCGTCAATTATCGCTCCGCCGCCTGCGGATATAACAGTGTTCTTACGTAAACTTGCCTCTTTAACAACCTCTTTCTCAACTGACCTGAAATGCGGCTCTCCCTTTTTCTCGAATATATCCTTAATGGACATCTTTTCCCTTGCCTCTATAGCTTCGTCCAGCTCTAAAAAATCCTTCTTGAGCTTCTTTGCCAATAGTTTTCCCACAACGCTCTTACCCGTACCCATAAAACCCACTAGGATTATATTATTCATACTGCTATAATATCCAAAGTTGACACTTCTGTCAATGACAGAAGTGTCAACTTGGTCTTGTATTATTAAATGCTATATGATATACTCTATTCTCAAATGAAAAGATTTTCTGCCGCAACTTTCATATTTACGTTTATTGTCTTTTCAGGCTATGCGTGGTGCGCTGATTTTAAAGACAAAAACAGCACGCTATGGGATATAAGAAATAAAGACAACTCCATATATCTGAACCGCTTTTCCGCTTCAAAGGACCTTACCAGATACGACATAAAAACCTCTCTTTTCGGAGAATCGCAGTGGAATTTCGGTACTTCCAGATGGGATAAGGTGACAGCCGGGCTGGAGGCAAAGAAAATCGTTCTGAAATATGTTTATTTAGGAGAATCTATCCAGTTTATTTACGGCGATCTGCTGGATTATATGACATTTGATCCTGGAAATCTTTCTTATGAAACAACTGTGAAACTCGGTTTTATATTCCCCTTGTCCAAAAAACTTTCCTTCAGGATATGGAATGAATATTCCTACAACCTGGAACAAGGCGCCGCAGGGCTTAATGAGGTCTTAATAGAGATACCTTACAAGGTGAACGAGAATCTGGATGTCGGGATAGGATGGCGCCACACTGACAGGATTCACACCTTTGATTCAGATTACGCTACTACTTCGGTTGTCCTACATTTTTAATCCGGCTGCGTAACCTTTATAATTTCTTTTTACTTCGCTGATACTGTCTCCGCCGAATTTTTCCAGAAATACTTTCGCTATAACAAAAGCTGTTACTGCCTCGCCTGCCACGCCAGCCGCGCTGACAGCGCACACATCAGATCTTTCAGTAGAGGCCTTTACCTGTTTTTTTGTATTAATATCCACGGTATTTAAGCCGTCCATGAGAGTGCTTATAGGTTTCATGAATGCGCGCGCTACTATGTCTTCTCCATTAGAAATGCCGCCTTCTATGCCGCCGGCATTATTGGTATTCCTGTAAACGCCTTTTTCTTTGGAATAAAAGATCTCGTCGTGGACCTTTGAGCCTGGTTTTCCAGCGGATTCAATGGCATTTCCTATTTCAACTGCCTTGATAGCGGGTATGGACATCAGCGCCTGAGCGAGACTGGCGTCCAAACGCCTATCCCAGTGCGCACAGCTTCCTAAACCAGGGACCACACCTTTAACCATTACCTCGAATACTCCGCCGAGGGTGTCTTTTGATTTTTTCGCCTCGTCTATTTTTTCTTTCATGGAGCTTTCTGTCTTAGCTCCGCCTATCATTAAAACCCTGCTTAGGATTTTAATGTCGAATTCCGCAAGTAGGATTTTACATATGGCTCCAATACCTACTCTGGCAGCTGTTTCTCTTGCAGAAGCTCTTTCCAGTACACACCTGGCATCCTTAAACCCATACTTAAGAATCCCTGCCATATCTGCGTGGCCTGGCCTGGGATTAGTAACAGCTGGCAGGTTATCTATGCAAAAATCCTTGTTCTCTATCATCAGGGCTATAGGGCTTCCTATTGTAACACCTCTCATAAGGCCTGATAATATATTAGCGCTGTCATTTTCTATCTGCATCCTGGCGCCTCTCCCGTATCCCTCCTGCCGCCTTTTGAGGTCTTTGTCTATATCCTTAATATCTATCTTAAGGCCTGCCGGCATGCCTTCCAATATGCCTATAAGGGCCTTTCCATGCGATTCTCCTGCGGTCAAAAATCTCAACATTTTCTCCTCCTTTTCAACATCTCCCCTCTAAACAACTTTACACTTGTGACAATGTTTGTAGTGTCAAGTTGTTTAGAGTAAGAATAGGCTCAAAATTTTGTGGCCCCAAACCATTACCACGAAACTCGCTATGGAAATATACGGGCCATAAGGTATTATATCCTGTTTTTTCACAAATTTCATGTAAATACCAATGGGCGCCCCGAAAAAAGGCGCCAGGAAAAAAATCAATATCGCCATCTTCCAGCCTAAAAACGCTCCCAGCATTGCCATAAGCTTTACATCGCCTCCGCCCATGCTCTCTTTTTTAAACGCGAGCTGGCCCAAAACGCCTGTCAGGTAAATCAAGCCTCCACCCGCGATAATCCCTAATATTGAATTTAAAAGAGCTCTCTGCCATGTAAATGAGCCCTGGAGCCCTGGAAAAATTACGCTCAATATAACGCCTAAAAAAATACCTACAATACTGATCCTGTCAGGTATTATCTGAAATTCCAAGTCAATAAATGTGACCGCTATCAGGCTGAATGTAAGTAAACTGTAAATCCAGAATACATAATGAAATTTGAAATTGGCATATAAAATAAGGAAACACAAAGCGCTTATTAATTCTACAAGAAAATAGCGCGGAGAAATCTTTGCCTTGCAAAACCTGCATTTACCAGCCAGCGCAATATAACTGAATATCGGGATATTGTCGTACCAGTTTATGGGCTTTTTGCAGGATACGCACCTTGAACCAGGGGTAACAATAGATTCTTTGCGCGGGATCCTGTAAATGCACACGTTCAGAAAACTGCCTATCACTAAACCGAATATAAAAATTATCAGTAACGCCATATCCCGCCTAAACAACTTGACACTACAAACATTGTCACAAGTGTCAAGTTGTTGCTATTTAAGGGCTGAACTTAATGCCTTTCTCATAATTTCAACCGGGGCTTTTTTGCCTGTCCAGAGAGAAAAACTAAAAGCGCCTTGGGCTGCAAGCATCCCTTTACCATTTATAACAGGGGATCCTAATGCGGATGCCTCCTTAAACAATCTTGTTTCTCTATTATACACTAGATCAAAAACATATAATTCCTTATGAAGCAAATCCTTAGGCACCGCCAAGCGATCATCCCCTTCTTCCATACCCACGGGAGAAGCGTTAACTAATAAATCAATCTCGTTTTTCAATTCAAGTATCTCCTTGGCGTCATATATAAATTTTATTTTATTTTCTAAATTGGAGTAATATTTTTTTGCAGAATCAATTGCTTCTTTGCTTATATCATATATATATATATTTCTTATATACTGACCAGATTCGGTAAGATCTGCAACAACAGCTCTACTTGCCCCTCCGCATCCGATAATTAGTACTTTTTTCCCTGTGGTTTTAAATTTTAAACCATCACCTAATGCAAAATTAAAACCAATTGGATCAGTATTGCAATATTCCAAATCTTCGCCATTCCTCTTTACTGTATTCACTGCGCCCGACATCTTATCATAATGCGTATATGGAATTGGGCTATTTTTAACTACATGAAATTTTTTCTGAAGAATTTCTCTTGCCTTGATCTTATGCGGAATGGTTATATTGAACCCGACTACATCTTTTCTGTTAAGCAAAAAATCTTCCAAGTCTTCAGGCTTTACCTCAAATAATTTATATTCCGCATTGATGCCGAGCGCCTTGAAGGCGGCATTGTGCATCGCGGGCGATAAACTATGTTTTATTGGCCAGCCGATAACACCGTAGATATCCATCAGTTTATAGTTTTAATTTTGCGGATCCAGGCCTGGTTTTGCGCGAACGGCTGTATATGAGTTTATTTACCGCGTTCACATACGCCTTTGCGCTGGCCTCTATGATGTCTGTGGAGGTGCCCCTGCCGGAAACCTCGTCTTTATTAGACCTTATCCTGACAGTGACCTCTCCCAGGGCATCCTTGCCGCTGGTGATAGATTTCAGGGAATAATCCAGGAGCTTGGATTTTAAACCTGTTATGGAGTCTATTGCCTTATAGCAGGCATCTACAGGCCCGTCTCCGGAAGACGCGCCTTTTAAAATCCTGGCGCCTTTTTTAAGCCCTATAGCAGCCTTAGGCGTTATTTTATTGCCGCTTACAATATTCAGATCCTCCAGCCTGTAGGTTTCAGGGATAGACACTATGCCGTCTTCCACTATTGAAAAGATGTCTTCGTCAAATATCTCTTTTTTCTTATCAGCGAGCGCCTTAAAATTCTCAAATGCCTTTAATAATTCCTTTTCATTCAGCTCAAACCCGAGCTTTATCAGCCTGTCGTTAAACGCGTGCCGGCCCGAGTGTTTTCCCAGTACAAGTTTTGTAGCGCCGAACCCCACGTCCTCTGGCTTTATTATCTCGTAGGTAGAGCGTTTTTTCAAAACCCCGTCCTGATGGATGCCTGCTTCATGGCTGAACGCGTTTTGGCCCACTATGGCCTTATTCGGCTGGACCACTATGCCTGTGAGCTTACTTACAAGACGGCTGGTTTTACAAAGCTCCCTTTTATTTATTGAGGTTGTTACGTCGAATATGTCCTTACGCGTATCAATGGCCATTACTATTTCTTCGAGAGATGCGTTTCCTGCCCGCTCGCCTATACCGTTAATAGTGCACTCCACCTGTTCCGCGCCATTTTCTATGGCGGAAAGTGAATTGCTGACTCCCAGGCCCAGATCATTGTGGCAATGCACGCTGATAATAGCTTTATCTATATTAGGGACTCGTGTCTTTATATCTCTTATAAGAGAACCGAACTCTACTGGAATCGCGTAGCCCACTGTGTCAGGGATATTCACGGTCTTCGCGCCTGCTTTTATAACAGACTCCACCACCCTGCACAAAAAATCCCTGTCTGAACGCGACGCGTCTTCAGGAGAGAATTCCACATCGTCGCAGAATTTACGCGCGTATCCCACAGCCCATTCAGCGAGTTTTACTATTTCGGATTCTGCTTTTTTGAGCTTATATTGCATGTGGATCTTTGAGGTGGCCAGAAACACATGTATCCTGGGACGTCTCGCGGACTTTACTGCCTTTGCGCATGCCTCGATATCAGCTTTTATAGACCGCGCAAGGCCGCAGACAGAAACACTCTTCACAACCCTGGCTACCTTGCTTACAGCGTCAAAATCGCCTTTTGAGGCAATAGGAAATCCTGCCTCAATGACGTCCACACCCAGCCTCTCAAGCTGTCTGGCAATCTCTATTTTAGAGTGGCTGTCCAGGCTCGCGCCTGGAGATTGCTCGCCGTCTCTCAGTGTTGTGTCAAAAATTATAATGCGTTTCATAAATTAGACCATGTCCAACTTCGCAAGTTGCCCAGATGGGCAACTTGCGAAGTTGGACATGGTAAACATATCTACTTTTTCATCCAAGGCATCATTTCTCTCAATTTCTTCCCCACTGCCTCTATCTGATGCTCATCGCCTTCTTTCAATAATTTATTGAAATTGGGCCTGCCAGCCTCGTTCTCCCTGATCCACTCCCTGGCAAATCTTCCTTTCTGCACCTCTTTTAAAATTTTCTTCATCTCTTTTCTGGTTCTTTCTGTGATAACCCTTTTGCCGCGAGTCAGGTCTCCGTAGCACGCTGTATTAGAAACCTTTCTTCTCATTCCGGATATTCCATGCTCCTGGATAAGGTCTGTGATAAGTTTTAATTCGTGAAGCACCTCAAAATACGCGATCTCAGGCTGGTAGCCTGCTTCTACTAACGTGTCAAATCCAGCTTTTATCAGCTCGCTGACTCCTCCGCATAAAACAGCCTGCTCTCCGAAAAGGTCTGTTTCTGTTTCTTCCTTGAACGTTGTTTCTATTACGCCTGCTTTGCTAGCGCCAAGGCCTTTAGCATAAGCCAGGGCTAATTTCAAAGCGTTGCCTGTGGCATCCTGATGTATGGCGACTAAAGAAGGGACGCCTTTACCTTCTTCGTACATCTTTCTCACTAATGCCCCAGGGCCTTTTGGCGCTACCATAAATACATCCACATTCTTTGAAGGCTTTATCTGCTTAAAGTGGATATTAAATCCATGAGAGAAGCACAATGCCTTTCCTTTTTTCAAATTCGGCTTTATATATTCCTTATACACCTTTGCCTGCACATGATCCTGGGTCAAGATCTGTATTATATCGCCTAACTTAGCGGCCTCATCCACTGGAACAGGTTTAAAACCGTCCGCTACAGCAAGTTTATAATTTTCCGTTCCCTCTAATTCGCTCACAACAACCTCTACCCCGCTATCTCTAAGGTTCAAGGCCTGGCCCCTGCCCTGGATCCCGTATCCTATGATAGCTACTTTCTTGCCTTTAAGAATGCTTAAATCAGCATCCTTGTCATAATAAATCTTCAACATTTTGCAACCCCTTTCTTTTTTAACCACCTCAACCTCGTAGGTTGCCAAAGGCAACCTACGAGGTTTCTATTTAGAAATTGCGATTCTTCCGCTTCTGACAAGCTCTTTTATGCCGAACTGTTTTAAGCTGTCCAAAAGCGCCTTGATCTCAGTCTGGTCGCCAAGCATCTCAATAATAACAAAGCCCGCAGTTTTCTGGACTATCTTAGCCCCGGTTTTAGCGATAGAGTTTTCAAACTTAGCTTTATCTTTCTGGGAATAGCTGACCTTAGCGAGCACCAGCTCTCTGTCCACGTGAGCTTTTTTAGTGAAATCAGTAACGCTGATAATATCTATAAGCTTATTGAGCTGTTTTTTTATCTGCTCCAGTATCTTCTCGTCCTCTGCCTCCACCACCATTGTCATGTACGATATAGTCGGGTCCATGGTCTCTGACACAGCGAGCGAAGCGATATTGTAACCGCGCGCGCTGAAAAGACCAGCTATTCTCGCCAGCACCCCGAACCTGTTTTCAACTAAAACTGATATTGTATGCCTCATTACGCAAGCCCCTCTATCATCCTGTTCAATGCCTCGCCCGCAGGCACCATGGGATACACGTTTTCCTCTTCCTCTACCTTAAAATCTATAAACACGGTATTATCTATGGATATGGCTTTTTCAATCGCTTTACGGACATCTTCTTTTTTAGTGACTCGTATTCCCACTGCGCCGTAAGCCTCAGCCAGTTTCACAAAATCAGGGTTCACGAGAGTAGTATGAGAATATCTCTTTTTATAAAATAATTCCTGCCACTGCCTCACCATGCCGAGATAGCCGTTATTGAGTATCGCGACCTTCACATGTATCTTATTGCACACGCAAGTGGCAAGTTCCTGTATATTCATCTGTATTGACCCATCTCCTGCTATGTCAAAAACTATCGCGTCCGGCTTTCCTACCTTTGCTCCCATTGCCGCAGGAAGACCAAACCCCATGGTGCCCAGCCCTCCCGACGATAAAAAGGTGCGCGGATAATCATATTTATACCACTGGGCAGCCCACATCTGGTTCTGGCCCACCTCTGTGGTGATGATAGCGTTTCCTTTAGTGGCCTCATAAATCTGTTCCACCACATACTGCGGTTTTATTACGTCTTTTTTGTCCTGGTATTTAAGCGGGTATTTTTTCTTCCAGGCCTCAATAGTCTTCAGCCACTCGGATGTATCAGGAAGTTTATCTATATCCTCCAACAGCTGGCCTAAAATGTTTTTCGCGTCGCCCACAACAGGTATATCCACTCTGACATTTTTACTTATGGAAGTGGGATCGATGTCAATATGTATGACCTTGGCGTAAGGAGCGAATTTATCCAGGCGGCCAGTAACCCTGTCGTCAAACCTGGCGCCCACAGCAATAATAAGGTCGGATTCCATGATAGCGTGATTCGCGTAGGCTGTGCCGTGCATGCCGAGCATACCGAGAGAAAGTTTATGCGTGGCTGGAAAGCACCCTATTCCCATTAGCGTCCATGTAACAGGCGCGTTGAGTTTTTCAGCAAGTTTCCTTAATTCGCGGTAGGCCTCTGATGTTATGACTCCGCCCCCAGCGTAAATCAGGGGTTTTTTGGAAGAGGCAATGAGTTTGGCTGCCTTTTTAATCTGACCTGGATGTCCAAACGAGGTCGGCTTGTAACTTCTGATAGAGACCTCTTCTGGCCATATGAATTCTGTTTCCTGCTGTTGGATATCGGATGGGATATCTATCAGGACTGGGCCAGGACGGCCGCTAGAAGCTATATAAAAAGCCTCGCGGATAGTCTTTGCCAGTTCCTTTACATCTTTAACAAGAAAATTATGTTTTGTTATAGACCGCGTAACGCCTGTGACATCCGCTTCCTGGAACGCGTCGTTACCGATCAGAAAACTTTTAACCTGGCCTGTGATAGCTACCATGGGTATAGAGTCCATATACGCGTTGGCAATGCCCGTGGTAAGATTTGTGGCGCCTGGCCCTGATGTGGCAAGGCACACACCCACCTTTCCTGTGGCGCGGCTGTATCCGTCCGCAGCGTGGGCAGCTCCCTGCTCGTGCCTGGGCAGGATAAACTTTATATCAGCGTCGTATAAGGCATCAAATATGGGCAGGACCTGACCCCCGGGATAGCCGAATATAACCTCGACTCCCTCTTTTTTAAGCGATTCTATTAATATTTTCGCGCCGTTTAATTTCATAATATTCATTGCATGTTCTCGACTCGTCCCGATACATCGGGACTCGCTCGAACAATATTCTTCGAGCGAACGAGCGAAGCGAGTGAGTCGAGAAGTCTAATTACTCCAACACCGCGCCTTTGGACGCGGACGACACCATGCGGCTGTATCTTGAAAGCCATCCGGCTGTAACCCTGGGCCTTGGCGCCTTCCATTTTTTAAGGCGGTTCTCTATTTCAGATTTTGGCAGATCAACATCCATGCGCCTGTTTTTTATATCTATCGTAATTACGTCATTATCCCTGATAACAGCTATTGGCCCGCCTTTACTTGCCTCCGGAGAAACATGGCCTATGCACGGCCCGCGCGTGCCTCCTGAAAATCTTCCGTCTGTCACGAGCGCCACGTCATTTGCCAGGCCCATGCCCACTATCGCAGACGTAGGAGAAAGCATCTCCCGCATGCCAGGGCCGCCTGCAGGGCCCTCGTATCTGATAACAACCACATTACCTGTTTTTATCTTGCCGCCGAGTATCGCGGACATCGCCTCTTCTTCTGAATCAAAGACCTTTGCAGAGCCCTGGAAAAACATTGCCTCTTCGCTCACCGCGCCCTGCTTCACCACGCTTCCTTCAGGCGCGATATTGCCTTTTAATATGGCAATGCCGCCTTCTGCCTTGTAAGGATTATCCAGAGGCCTTATTACTTCTTCGTCGCTGACCTTGCTGAACCTCGCTATCTCTTTTATTGAAAGTCCGCTGACAGTGGGATTATCATTTAATTTTGTTTCCAGCTGTTTTAAGACGCCCGGGATGCCGCCTGCAACTTCAAGGTCCTCGAGAAAATATTCTCCTCCAGGCCTTAAATCACATATCTTAGGCGTAACCCTGCTGATCTTATCGAAAACATCCAAGGGAAGCACTATTCCCGCGTCTCTAGCTATTGCCGTAAGATGTAAAACAGTATTTGTGGATCCGCCAAGAGCCATATCCACCATTATAGCGTTCAAGAACGCCTTTTTATTCATGATAGAGCGCGGCTTCACGTTTTTTGAGACAAGCTCCACTATCCTTTTACCGCTCTCAAACGCTATCCTCATTTTTTTACTGGACACTGCCAGAGACGAGGCGCATCCTATTAAAGACATGCCCATTGTCTCTGTGAGACAGCTCATTGTATTGGCTGTGAAAAGCCCCTGGCACGAACCAGGCCCTGGGCAGGCGTTCATCTCAAGCTCGTCCATATCTTCCTTTGATATCTCGCCCTTTTTGAATTTTCCAACAGCTTCAAAAGTGTCCCTCACCAGGTCCAGGCGTCTTCCTTTATAATTACCTGTTAACATAGGGCCGGCTGTAACAACAATAGTGGGTATATTCATCCTGGCGCATGCCATTAGCATACCGGGAGTGATCTTATCGCAATTCGTCAGAAGCACGAGGCCGTCCAGCGAATACGCGCCCGCAATAGTCTCCACCATGTCAGCTATAAGCTCCCTTGAGGCAAGAGAATACCTCATGCCTGCGTGGCCCATTGCAATACCGTCGCAGATTCCTGGTATGCCGAAAACAAAAGGCTTTCCCCCGCCCGCGTAGACACCGTTTTCAATGGAACGCTCCAGGGTCCGCATATGCATATGGCCGGGTATCAGGTCAGTAAAGCTTGACGCTACGCCAATAAAAGGTTTTTTAAGATCGCTGCAGCACGCGCCCAGCGCGTATAAAAGCGCCCTGTTGCCTGCCTTTGAAATGCCTTTCCTGATAATATCGCTCCTCATACAGCACCCCTACATAATTTCTATCTTTGCGTTTTTCTTAAGGGATTCTACGGTTTTATTTATCGCGTCCCTTTTCTGCTTATTCAGCAGGAATTGCCCTATGTCATTCGAAACCTCTTCATACGTCAGGGTATGGGCCGCTTTTTTATCAGTTACCTTTATTATATGGTACCCGAACTGCGTCTCAACCACCGGGCTGAGCTGGTCTTTTTCCAGTCCAAACGCAGCGTCTTCAAAAGCCTTTGCCATATCGCCTCTCCCGAAAAAATCCAGGTCGCCTCCGTTCTGCGCTGAGCCGTCTTCTGAATTTTCCTTTGCCAGCTTCGCGAAATCCTCGCCTGACATGATCTTTGCCCTTATGGAATCTATTTTCTCTCTTGCGATTTTCTTCTGTTCAGGCGTAGCCTTCTCATCGAACTTTATAAGTATGTGGCTCGCCCTCACCTGTTCCGGTATATTTAACTTATCCTTATTGGCGTCGTATTCCTTTTTCTTCTCATCTTCCGGCACAGGAGGCAATTTAGAAAACACGTCCTTCTGCAGGTACGCGTTTATATAAACGCCTTTTTTTACGTCTTCTTTCAGGTCATTGATGTTTATACCCTTGTCCTTAAGGGTCTTCTGAAATTCCTCTTCAGAGCCAAAGCCTTTCTTGATGTTCTCCATCTGAGCATCCACATCCTTTGTCAGGTTTCCCAACCCTGCCTTCTGGCTCGTCTGATATAATACTTCAGCGGAAATAAGCTCATTTAAGATGTCTTTTCTCAATTTATCCTTGTCCTCGTCCTTTACAGCCTGGCCGAACATCTTCTGGTTCTCTATAAAATTATTAAGCGCTGTGTCGAGCGTTGCTGCCTTTATAGCCACGCCGTTCACCTTTGCCGCAAGTCCGTCCTTTTTAGGGGCTGCATTACAAGATACAACGCAGATTAACCCAATCGCCGCTACTACTACTGCCGCCAACCAGCTATTCCTGATACGCATGATATCACCCTTTCTATGGCCGGTTTAATATCTTTGGCCATTAGTGTTTTATTATCCCATTTTAAGAGATAAAATTCAATACAATTTTTCCCCGCTCTCAACAACTTGACACTTGTAACAATGTTACAAGTGTCAAGTTGTTTGAAGAGTTATTGCCTAGAGATGGCTATTATCTTGTATTTCAGCGCGCCCGCTGGCACCTTTATATTGACTATGTCCCCTATCTTGCACCCAAGAAGCGCCCTGCCCACAGGAGACGAGATAGAAATCTTACCCTGGGCATAGTCAGCCTCATCCTCCGTAACCAGCATATACTGAATTTCTTCTTTGGAGTCAATATCTACAAGTTTCAATGTAGCTCCTATATATGCCTTATCCGAAGATATGTTCTCGTTATCCAGTATCCTGGCTGTCAGTATCTTCTGCTCCAGTTCTCTGATCCTTTTCTCATTTATCGCCTGGGACTGTTTGGCGGAATCGTATTCAGCGTTCTCGCTAAGGTCTCCCATCTGCCTGGCCTTTTCAAGCGCTACGGCTATCTCTTTACGCTTTACAGTCTTAAGCGTTTTCAATTCATCCTTGAGCTTGTCGCACCCATCTCTTGTTAAAAAAGTGCCTTCAGACATGCTGACCCCTTTCTATTTATATATCCTTGGGACGCGGCGGCCTATATTGCACAATATCTCATATGATATGGTCTTTATAAGCCTTGCCAGCTCTTCTGCCCTTATTATCTCATTTCCCTGACTGCCTATAAGGACCACCTCATCCCCTACTTTCACATCCTTTAAGCGGCTCACGTCCACCATGCACATATCCATGCATACCCTGCCGATTATCGGGCATCTTCTACCGCTCACCAAGACGCTTGCCCTATTAGAAAAGTGCCTTGAATATCCGTCGCCGTAACCAACCGGTATTGTGGCGATCTTTGTAGGCCTGGAAGTTACGTAAGTCATGCCGTAACTTATAGTGCGGCCTTTTGGCGCTGATTTCAGATAAGTAATCTTTGTTTTCAGGGCCAGCGCAGGCCTCAAAAGTATGTTTTTCATAAGGCTCGGCTTAGGGTATATACCATACATCATGAGGCCGGGCCTCACCATATTCATATGACTGTCCTTAAAATCAATGAGCGCCATGCTGTTTGCAGTGTGCTTCACGGGTATGCGTATGTTATTATCCCGCAGGCCTTCTGCGAGGCGCTTAAAATTCCTTATCTGGTTGTATGTGAATACCCTGTCTGCCTCGGCATTTGGAAAATGCGTGAATATCCCGTCTATAATAATATTCTTAAGCCTGGATATTTTTTTTATAAACCCTATTGCCTCTTCGTGCCAGAACCCCAGGCGGCCCATGCCCGTATCCACCTTTATATGCACCCTGACCTTTTTATTTTTCGACTGAGCCAGCCTGGAAAGCCTGAGAGGTATGTCCAGGTCTGAAACTGTCTGGATCGTATTTAATTTCAGCACGCCTTCTATTTCTTCGGGCAGGATAGCTCCTATAACAAGCACGGGTTTTTTTATGCCTATCTGGCGCAAGATAGCTGCCTCGTCAAGGGAAGCAACCCCAAAATAATCCACGTAGTCGCTGATGGCCTTTGAAACCTCCCGCATGCCATGGCCATAAGCATCCGCCTTTACCACCCCGAGTATCTTTGTATCTCCCTTAACAATATGGCTGACTATCTCCAGATTGTGGCGAATAGCTTCCAGATCTATTTCCGCAAATGTAGGCCTGTAAAATCTCATGGCTTTTTCACCTGACAGTCTTCAGGATAGAGGTACAAAGGAACAAGCTTAGCCAGATCCGGTTTTTTGGCTTTCTTAATTTTTGACAGCCCGAGTTTTATAAGATTCCCCGCGCATGGATACCAATATTTATCTTCCAGAAAAACAGCTTCCTTATTAAGGCTTTTTATTTTATCTTTATAAAGGACAAGGCCATCGCCTAAAAAAACAGCCCGGCCTTTTACCTTTTTCATTAATTTCTCCACGGATAATAAAAGATACTCTGTTTTTCTTTCAAGACGTCCGCCTTTTTTACAATAAATAGCGGCGTACACCTGTTCTCTTTTCGCGTCTATCACGGGGATAATAGCAACGCCATCTTTAACAGCATTAAGCGCGATCGCATCAATACTCGCTACGCCAATGCACGGCTTTCCGGTAGCTATGCCGAAACCTTTTACCGCGCTCACGCCTATTCTAAGTCCCGTAAAAGACCCTGGCCCAAGCCCTATCACAAATGCGTCTATCTTTTTTACCAGTACCCTGGACCTTTTCAGGAGTTCTTTTATCTTTGGCACAAGTTCGCTGGAATGCGTCCTGTCCAGTAGAAAAGATTCTTCTTTTATTATATCGCTGTCTTCTGCCAGGGCTATATTAAGAAATTTCGAGCTTGTGTCAATCCCTAATATCTTCAATCACTACCTCTCTCTTGTCTCCGCTTTTCAGCTTCAGCTTTACGGAGATGCGCTTTTCAGGAAGAAGACATTCCATTTTCTCAGCCCATTCTATTACTGTAACCCAGTCTCCGTATATATATTCCTCTATTGCCAGGTCTTCTATATCCTTTAAGTCATCCAGCCTGTAAAGATCAATGTGGCACACCGGAACCCTGCCCCTGTATTCTTTTATAAGCACAAAAGTAGGGCTATTTATACGCGACGGGTCCTTTACGCCAAGGCCCCTGCCAATGCCTTTAGTAAATGTGGTCTTGCCGCTCCCGAGATTTCCGTAAAGCGCCACCACGTCTCCCGGCATCAGCTTCTTAGCCAGCTTTTCTCCAATCGCCATTGTCTCTTCCGCGCTATTTGTTATCATACTTCAATATTATTCTTCTCGACTTCGCTCGAAGAATAATATTGTTCGAGCGAGCGAAGCGAGTCGAGAACTGTTAGAAATGAGTAAAGCCAATGGGTTCAACCCGCTCTGATTTGCCGTTCTTTCTTATAAGATAAAAGCCTCTGCGCTTATTTAATATTGTACCGATCCTGGAAAGCCTTGTTTTAAAAGGCCATTTATCCTCTAACCTAGCCGCATGCCTTTCAGGCAATGTAAAAATAAGCTCAAAATCCTCTCCATCCCTGACGCCTGAATCAAACCCTTTAGTAGCTTTAGAAATAGGCACGCTGTTTTCCAATATCATTGCGCCTTTACTACTCTCCTGGAGTATGTGCCCCAGGTCAGCCAGAAGCCCGTCAGATACATCTATCATTGAATTTATCTTGAAGTTCTTTACTAAAAATCTCGCCTCTTTAATACGCGGTGTAAAATTAAGGTGCTTTCCTTTTATTGAACCGCCTATGCAGCCTGTGACAAATATGGCGTCGTTTTCTTTTGCCCCGCTTCTTAATACTAAATTTTCTTTTTCCACCTCTCCTATAAGCGCGATATTTATAACTATCTTTTCTGAGCTGACAGTGTCGCCTCCCACTAAATCAATTCCAAACATTCTAGCGGCTCTTTTTATGCCTCTATATAATCCATCAGCATATCTTAAATCCAGACCGCCTGGCATGCCTATTGAAATTACGCTGAACTTAGGCGTTCCGCCCATTGCGGCAATGTCGCTTATATTAGAAGATAGCGCCTTTTCTCCCACTGATTCCGGCCTGGAGCTTCTGTAAAAATGCGCTCCCTCAACCAGCATATCAGTTGTAAAAAGCAGGAACTTATCTTTTTTGTATTTCAAAACAGCTGCGTCGTCGCCAATGCCCTTTATAACCCTGGAAGACAATCTAATATCCTTCCCGATCCTCTCTATGAATTTAAATTCGCCTAAATCTTTTAATTTCATAAACTCCATTTTCAGTTATTATCGCGGTTATCAATTCGGCTGGCGTAACATCAAACGCAGGATTATATACCTTTGCATTAACCGGCGCTGTCTGTTTTGAGCCCGTATAAATAACCTCTTCCTTTTTTCTTTCCTCTATCGGGATATCTTTCCCTGATCTTATATTTTTATCTATGGTGGAGCTCGGGGCCGCTATATAAAAAGGGATGCCATGATGTCTTGCCAGGACCGCGAGTCCGTAAGTCCCTATTTTATTCGCGGCGTCTCCGTTCCTGGCGATCCTGTCAGCGCCCACTATGATCTTTGTAACGCCTTTATTTTTTATGGCGCTCGCGGCCATACAATCGCATATAAGCGTGGCGTCTATCCCATTCTGCATAAGCTCCCACATAGTAAGTCTCGACCCTTGCATAAGAGGCCTGGTCTCGTCGCTAAAAACCTTGAATCTTTTGCCCTGCTTATTAGCTTCGTAGATTATGGAAAGCGCGGTGCCCTGGCCTGCTGTGGCTAAAATGCCCGCGTTACAGTGAGTAAGGATAATATCTCCATTTTTTATCAGCCTGGCCCCGTTTTTGCCGATACTGACGCACATTCTCTTATCTTCTTTCAAAATACTAAGCGCCTCTTGTAAAATTATTTTTTTAACCCTGTACAACTTCGCAAGTTGCCCAGCTGGGCAACTTGCGAAGTTGTACAAAACATCCTCCATTCTTTTAAGCGCCCAGAATAGATTAACCGCAGTAGGCCTTGTAGCCCTTAATTTCTTAGAGGCCGCGCTTAGATCCTTTTTAAGGCCCGCAAATGTTTTTTCTTTTGAATTGACCGCGGCCAGGGCGTAACCCATGGCCACTGCCACACCTATTAAAGGAGCGCCGCGCACCTCAAGTTTTTTTATTGCCTCGCAAAGCCTGTCAACATCACCGCACCTTGCATATTTAAGCCTTTCCGGCAATTTTGTCTGGTCAATAAAAATTATTTTGTTATTTTTCCATTTAATAGGCTCTATCATAGTCCGAACCCCTTCGCTAAAAAATTGCGTTTCAATTCCACTGCCTTGTAAGGGCACACCTCATGGCAGCACATGCACCTGATGCATTTTTTTAAATCCACCTTGGATCTTTCAGAATTTATTGTTATAGCTGACACAGGACAGGTATCCCTGCATATCATGCACTTCCTGCAGAGCCTTTCATTTATGCTTGGCCCGAATTTTACAAACCCTGCGGCAAATTTAGCCAGAGGCCCGAGAGTCCGTATAAGTCCCGGTCCCCCAGGTAACTGAAAATCATCTATAAGGTTTTCGCTTATGCCTTCTCCCGATACCTCTATATTATCTAAATCAGCCTCCCCGAGCTTTCTGATATACGCCTCTTTTGTGGTAAATACATCCAGGGGTTTTATGCCTATAAGCGCGGCAAAAACAGCGTCTATTGCCACGCTGTCCTGGCCTGCTATTAAAAGCTCAAAATCTCTCACCCTGCCTGCGCTTGGCCCTGCCTGATCCATACCAGTTATCCCGTCCATCAAAACCAGGCTGGGTTTTCGTATCTCAAAAACATCCACCACAGCCCTTGCGAATTCCTCAGGGGATGGGAATCTTTTATGAAGTTCTGCCTTATAAAGCCCTGCGCACGCTCCAAACATATTTTTAACAGCGCCTGTAAGGCCCATCAGGCTGTGTGTTTTCATCTTCGGCAGGTTTATGATCTTATCGCATTCAAAAAAATAACCTGCCACAGGGATTCCCTTGACTACCTTTATATCCTTTGCCTCTTTTAATTCTACGCCTTCTCCCTTTGCCAGAGATGTAAGGCCTGAACCTTCATACGCCTTGGCCGGGGTCATTGAACCGCCAGGGTTATCGCCTATAAATGGCAAAGCCCCGCATTCCTTTACTATCCTCGCGACCTGCCTTATAACCTCCAGATGAGTACAAACCCCGTCTTCGGGCAGGCGGCCTGAAAGTATATTAGGTTTTATCAGAACCCTGTCGCCTTTTTTTATAAAGAGGTCTACCCCGCCCAAAAGATCAAATGCCTTTTTTATTGCCTCTTTAACCCTGGCCCTGTCGTAATCCCTGCATTTTACAATCGCAACCCTTGTTCCCATGTCCTCAAAACAACTTGACACTTGTAACAATGTCACAAGTGTCAAGTTGTTAGCGTATAATCTCCTTTATGAAAAATATAAACCCCACGATAATTGAGTTATGCAATATATGGACAGATGCTGAAGCTACAAGCGAACCTGTCACCTCGTAAATAAAGGCCATTAAGGCCCCAAGTATCATTATGGGCAGAAAACCAGCCAGGTTAGCATGCAGGCTGCTGAATAAAGCCCCGCTCAATAAAACCCCCGTAAAAACCCCGAAACGCTTCCTTATCGCGCTGTATAAAAACCCCCTAAAGAATAGCTCTTCCATAATAGGCCCGGCTACGGAAACAAAAATTGTAAAAAATAAAATCGCGCTGCCCCTCTTTTCCTCTAAGAGCACATCAAATACAGGTTGAGACGGCGCCTTATAACCTATGGCCTCCAGAAATAGTATGGAGATAATAAGGCTGGCTATTAAAAGAGGCAGTATAAAAATATAAGCTGTGATGCCGGATATAACATTTTTATAAAAATTCGAAAACACTATGCCCAGGCTGGACAGATTTTCCCTGTATTTAAAAAGCGCGAGATAAATTATCGCGGCGCCCGCGATTATATCTATTAACAATGTAGCGAGCATAAGTTTCAGATTCGTATCTATATTAAAATGCAGTGATTTTAATACAGCTCCTCCTGCCGCGCTCAACACATAACCTGAAAACACCGTTATAATAACAACCCTGACTATGTCCGACATATCCCATGATACAGGCCTTTTCTGCGCATTCGCTCCTGACATTATCTCCTTTTTACCAAGAAAAAATAAAAGGTTCATGGCAATGCCCAGCATGAGCATGAAGAATCCTATAAAAAAGCCGTATTTGAAAAATAGCGCGCTGGGCCTTCCGGATTCGAAAAATGACTTTACCTTTGCCTCTGTGATACCCATGTCCTTAAAGGTCATTGAAGAAATGGTTTTTTTATCGGGGGCATCTTTTTTATGCGGATGAGCCGGGCCAAGCAGATTGACGCCAAGTATAAAAATCACCATCCAGATATATATAAATTCGCGTCTGATAAAATTCATTGCCCTAATTTAAACAATACCTTTGCGTTGTCTGTTGTAATTCTTGCGACTTCTTCGAAACTCAAACCCTTTATCCTGGCGATCTCTTCTGCCGCATATTTCACGCGCATAGGCTCGTTTCTCTTTCCCCTGAATTCCTGCGGGGCAAGGAACGGCGCGTCTGTCTCAAGTAACAGCCTATCCATAGGGACTGATTTCGCGACCCCCCTAAGCCTTTCAGCGTTTTTATAAGTAATATTGCATGTAAATGATATAAAAAGCCCCATATCCAGGCATTCCTTAAGAAACGCCTCGTCTCCTGAGAAGCAGTGCATTACTCCGGATGCGCGTTTTCCGATAACTTCTTTCAAAATATTCATCATGTCGCTATTGGCGTCGCGGTTATGTATTATTAAAGGCAGTCCCGCGCCTTTCGCGATCTCAAGAAGCCTTCTGAATAATTTCCTTTGATTCTCGCCAGACGAAATATTTTTATAATAATCCAGCCCTATCTCTCCCAGCGCCACAACCTTTGGCTTTTCAAGAAATCCCTGGAAAACCTTTATATCGTTTTCGCTGACGCGGTCAGCCTCGTGAGGGTGGATGCCTATGGCGGCGTAGATAGATTCATTATCCCCGGCAAGCTGGACAGAGCGGGCTGTCCCTTCCATGCTGGATCCGACGTTGATGATAAACCCCACGCCGTTATCCCTGGAGCGTTTTAAAACAATATCCCTGTCGCTATCAAAGTCTTTAAAGTCCAGATGGCAATGTGTATCTATCAGCATAGAGGAGACATCTTCCTGAGCCGTTCTATTATAGGCGGGATTTCAGCCAGGCAATAATCCACATCCTCTTCTGTATTCTCGTAACCAAAAGAAAACCTCACAGACCCCTGAGCCATTTCAGGCGGCACAGCCATCGCTGTCAATACATGCGACGGATCCAGAGAACCTGATGTGCAGGCAGAGCCTGTTGAAGCGGATATACCTTTCATATCGAAATTCAATACCATTGACTCGCCCTCGATATATCTGAAACTGATATTCAGCGTGTTCGAAATCCTGTTTTCCGGATGGCCGTTAATATATATCTCTTTAAGCTGTTTATTGAGGCCGTCCCACATCTTTTTTGTAAGCCTCTTCATACAGGCATCATTCTTTTGCATGTCCCTTTGGGCTATCTCAATAGCCTTTGCAAAACCCACGATCCCCGGGACATTCTCAGTGCCTGCCCTTTTGTTTCTTTCGTGGTGGCCGCCGTGCTGAAAAGGCGTTATCTTAACGCCCTTTCTAAGATACAGGGCGCCTATGCCTTTCGGGCCGTAGACTTTATGGCCTGAAAAAGAACACGCGTCAATCCCCAACTCTTCCACATCTATGGGCATCTTCCCCAGGGCCTGCACAGCGTCTGTATGAAAATATATCTTATTCTCGCGCGCTATTTTAGCGATTTCCTTTACAGGCTGCAGCGTCCCAGTCTCGTTATTGGCGAACATTATGGATATGAGAACCGTATCCTTTCTTATGGAATCCTTTAATTTATTTAAGTCTATTACGCCGTATTTATCCACAGGCAGATATGTAGCATCAAAACCCAATTCTTTCTCTATGAACCTGCACGGCCCTAAAACAGCTAAATGCTCCACGCTGGATGTTATCACGTGCCTGCCTTTACTGAGGTTCGCCATTGCAATGCCTTTTATAGCGAAATTATCACTCTCTGTGCCGCCAGAGGTGAATATGATATCAGCGGCCTCTGTGCCAAGCGCGTTTCCCACAACCTCTCTTGCTTCTTCCACTGCATGCCGCGCCTTCTGGCCCATGGAATATACGCTCGAGGCATTGCCGTATTCTTCTGAAAAATAAGGCGTCATGGCGTCCAGGACCTCTTTTCTGACAGGCGTTGTAGCGTTATGGTCAAGATATATCTGTTTCATATCCTTACTCCTTCTTTTACTTTATTTCGATTCTGGGGAATAACGGGGCAAGCTTGTTTATCCTTATGCCGGGTTTCAGCAATCCCCATTTAAGCTCGCTGAAATCCCTTTTTTCAACCGGCTTAAGCCCTAACTGGATAGCTATATTATTAGAGGTATCCGGCATAAACGGGGTCAATGCCAGAGACACCATCCTCAATATCTCGCACAGGTCATACATCATGTCCTTTAATTCTTCTAACTTTTTTTCCTTTGACAGTTTCCACGGCGCCTTCTGTTCGATAAACTTATTCGCGACGCTTATGACAGTCCATATGCTGTCGAGGGAATAGCTGAAATCTATATTGTCCAAGCCTTTTTTGATTTCAGAACTTAAGGTCCCCGCCTTATCAATAAGCGCCTTTGTGATCTCATCTGAATATTTTAAATCCCTTCTTTCCGGAACAATGCCTGAAAAATATTTCTCCACCATAGAAAGGGCCCTGTGCAAAAGATTTCCCAGGTCATTCGCGAGGTCGCTATTGATCCTGGTCACAAGCGCCTCTTCTGAAAATGACCCATCCGCGCCGAACTGAACCTCTCTTAAAAGAAAATACCTATAGGCATCCACCCCATACTTATCCACCATCTCAATGGGGTTCACGACATTGCCTTTGGACTTGGACATCTTGTCCCCGCCAATCTTCCACCATCCATGCGCAAAGATCGTTTGCGGCATCTCTAACCCTGCGGCGTGAAGCATGATAGGCCAGTTAACCGCGTGCATCCTCAGTATATCCTTGCCTATAACATGCGCGTCAGCAGGCCAGTATTTTTTGAACTTTTCAGCATCGCTCGCGTACCCGCACACGCTTATATAATTCAACAGCGCGTCAAACCACACGTAGGTAACATGGTCGCTGCTAAAGGGTATTTCTATTCCCCATGAAAGCCGGGATTTAGGCCTGGACACGCACAGGTCATTCAAGGGATTTTTCAAAAAACCCAGGATCTCGTTACGCCGCATCGCAGGCAATATAAAATTTTCGTGGGAATTTATGTAATCTATAAGCCAGGCCTGGTATTTGGAAAGCCTGAAAAAGAAATTTTTTTCCTTTATGCGCTCTACCTTCCTCTGGCAGTCAGGGCAATTGCCCTCCACGAGCTGAGACTCTATCCAGAAACTCTCGCAGGGCGTGCAATACCATCCGCTGTATTCGCCCTCGTACAGGTCACCGTTCTTATGAAGCATTTCCAGTATTTCTTTCACCACCTTTTCGTGCCGCGGCTCTGTGGTGCGTATAAAATCAGTGTAATCTATTTTGAGCTTCTTCCACAGGCCCAGGAATACAGGCACTATCTCGTCGACAAACTGTTTAGGTTCCATGCCTTTTAGCTCTGCCGCGTCTTTTATTTTCTGGCCATGCTCGTCCGTGCCTGTGGTAAATAACACCTCGTATCCCATGAGTCTCTTGTATCTGGCCAGGGTATCGCAGGCAATATTCGTATAGGAATGCCCTATGTGCGGGGCGCTATTCACGTAATATAACGGGGTAGTAATATAAAATTTGGGCATAATTATTTATTACTATAATCCAATTCTATCTGTTTTCCCTCTTCCAGTTCCACAAGCACCTTGCGCTTGAGCGCGTTAACGCTTATGACCTTGGCCTTTCCTTCAGGGATCGTTATCTTCTCGCCTTCCCTTGGCAGGCCTTTGAGATATTTCTTGTAATTCTCGTATTCATAAGAAAGGCAGCACATGAGCCTGCCGCAAACCCCTGAGATCTTCGTGGGATTCAGAGAAAGGTTTTGCTCCTTTGCCATCCTTATGGTAACAGCGTCGAAACCCTTTAAGAAACTGGCGCAGCATAAAGCCCTGCCGCAATGACCGAACCCGCCCAGCATCCTGGCCTCATCCCTCACGCCTATCTGTTTCAGCTCTATGCGTACCTTGAAGATATGCGCCAGGTCCTTGACCAGCTCCCTGAAATCCACCCTGTCCTCTGAGGTAAAATAAAAAATAAGCTTTGTGCCGTCAAACGAATATTCCGCGTCAATGAGTTTCATCTCGAGCTTTCGCTCCTGGATCTTTTTCACGCATATCTGAAACGCCTCTTTAGTGCGCTTCTTGTTTTCATTTATCTGCTTTATGTCATCCTGAGTAGCCACCCTTATAATCTTCTTTAAGGGTTTCTTAAGTTCCTCCTCAGATACCTTCTCCGGTATGCCTATGACCTGTGCATAATCCTGGCCCCGCTCAGCGTCTATTATTACATAATCTCCCGCCTTTGCCACAAGGCCGTTCGCGTCATATATCGCTATATTGCCTGATTCTCTTATCCTCAGCTCTATTATCCCTTGCATATATTACCTTTCTAATTCAAGCGCCATGTTGAAAAGCGCCATCTTTGGATTTACGTTCCTATTTATATAATTTATCGTCTTCATAATGCTGGAGATATCCCTTTCGAGTTTGTCCGCTGAAAACCTGGACGCGTAAGACAGTATCTCCTGCGACCTGTCCGCGTTCAGGAAAATACCAGCGTCCTCTGTGAATTTAGATACCAGTAGATCCCTGTACCAGGATAAAAGCATCTTCAAGGATTCCTCTATGTCAGGATATTTCTTATCGTCGCATACCTCTTCCCTGAATATAGCCCTTTTCCTCAGGAAAAAATCGTTCAGCATCCTGTCGCGCTCCTTTAACTCGTCTTTTTCCTTAAAGGCGATTGCCCTGCCAGGGCTCCCGAGCGACATGCGGGAGAATAGATCAGCCTCGTCTTCTGTGAAACCATGCCTATCAATAAGTATCTCCTTTATCCTATCCTGGCCAAGAAGATTCAGCTTCACCAGCTTGCACCTGGATAAAACCGTGGATAGAAGCCCTGATATGCGCGAAGTGGTCAGTATGAACACCTGATTATCCCTGGGTTCTTCCAGGATCTTTAGGAGCGCGTTCTGCGACTCCTCATTCATGTCCTCTGCCTCGGTTATTATGAAAATCTTTTTTCTGGCTTCATACGGCTTGAGGCTCGCCTGATAAATTATATCCCTGATCTTATCTATTTTTATGAAACTCGAATCCTCGTCCTTCGCAATGATAGACACATCAGGGTGGTTCATGGAATTAACCTTCCTGCAGGAGACACACTCCTCGCACGAGTCCAGTCCCTGTTTTTCGCAATTAAGGGCCTTTGCGTATTCCAGGGCCAGTATCTTTTTACCCACGCCTTTAGGCCCTGTAAATATATAAGAGCCCAGGACCTCATTTCTTGTTATCATAGCCTGAAGTAACGCCACTGCCCTGTCTTGTCCTATTATATTCGCGAATGACATATTTTTAAAACAGCCTTTCTGATTCTTTCCTGCGTCTCTTCTATCTTGCCTGTAGCGGATATGACTTTTACCCTGCCTGGTTCTTTTCCCGCGATATCAAGGTATCCATTTCTAACCTTATTATGATAAAGGATTGATTTCCTCTCCATCCTGTCCTTTGATTTACCTGCCCTTAAAAGCCCTGCCTTAGCGTCTATATCCAGTAAAAATGTGATGTCAGGCTTCAGGCCTTTTGTGACAATACTGGCAATGCTGTTTATAACCTCTAATTTCATACCCCCTGCGTATCCCTGGTAAGCGAGGGTGGCGTCTGTAAAACGGTCGCATACTACGATCTTTCCTTTTTTAAGCGAGGGCAGGATCTTTTCCTTTACTATCTGGGCCCTGGCAGCCATATACAGGAGCATTTCGCACGCCACATCCATTTCTTTATTTTTCGGATCCAAGAGGATCTTGCGTATCTTTTCGCTGATGAGCGTGCCGCCTGGTTCGCGGGTATGAAGCACCTTGTAACCCTCTTTTTTTAAAAAATCACAGAGCAACCTGGAATGCGTGGTCTTCCCGCTTCCTTCAGGCCCTTCAAATGTTATGAATAATCCGCGTCTTAACATAGATATCTTATTCTCCTAAAATCATTTTTTCGACTTTTTGCTTTGCTTCTTCCAGTAATTCTTTTGCCTTTTTTCTGGCCTCGTGAGATTTAGAGACTAAATCAGCGATTTTTTGCTGGGTAGATTTAGGTAAAATAGGGATTTGCAATTTCTTAATCTGTTCAGGCTTCCAATGAGAAATAATAGAACCTCCTGCATCGCGTTCAATTTGCATTTGACATATAATAGAATTAATGCAAAGCGCTATATATTCTGCGTCTATATCTTCTTTTATTTTTAGCCGCATTATACCGCTTGCGATAATACCTTCTATAGATTCTTTTAATACATAAGCGACGCCAGGCGTTGCATCTTTAGTAAGCAAAATCTCGCCTTTTTTAGGTTCAAAGTTATTTTTCAATTTACTGTATAATTCATCGCTGATATATTTTTGATCTTTATCTATTAAGCCATTTTTAGAAATACTGCTGACTCTTAAGAAAAGCTTGCCATTATCCTGATATTCATCGCTTCCTGGCTCAAAACCCTTTTTCATTGATACTAACTCGCCTAATGATTTTAAGTCATATTTTTTAATCTTTTCTATTATCCTTTCATATTTTGGCTGGAAATATTCAGCATCAATACGATGGACAGATTTTATATCAGAAAGATTGACTATGCAGGACAAATCTTCTTCTGCTTTAAAATCTTTGAGTCTTAATTCTTGCAAAAGCAAATCTTCGGCTTGAGAGTATAAATCATAAGCGTTTGAGAAAAACATATATGCATCTTTGTTATATCTTCCTATTATGTCTTGAAATTTCGAATTCGGTAAAAATATTTTTAATTGCTCAAGTTTATCTATACCAAATTTTGGCTGAGCTGTTCCTACCGTTAATCTCCTTATCTGATCTTGCCCATATTTAGAAGCAAGATATACTGCCAGATAATAAGGCGAAACATTTTTAGTAATAATTTTTGCACAATTCTCGGTTAAATTACAAGGCGTTACATCGCTAAGCATAAATCCTATAAGACCGATTGTATTTCCAACTATTACAACAGCGATTTCCTCTTTTTTTATCTGATATCTATTCAGCCTTTCATGTAAATCTAAAGCGATTTTCTCAGCATTAGTCAAATCTACATAAAAATCTTGCATGTCTACCACTCTAATATAAGGAACTCCTTCCTTTGAAAATGTTTCACCAAGAGGCAATCTCTTGCCACCTCTAATTTCAGCAATATCTGACAATCTTTCAGAACGATCTAAAAGTAATTTATCAACTGTTAAATATTCTGGTTGATAATACTCCGCATCCAATCGATACGCGCCTTCAAGCTGGGATTTTTGGATAATGGAATAGTTAATCATAAAGTATTATTTAAATTTTCTTTAAGGTCATCTAAAATCTCTAGAGATTCTTTTTGTAATTTCTCCCATTTACCATCAAGTTCTTTAACTTTTGTAGAATCGCTAGTTGCAACTGTTAATAAATCTAAGTCTACAAAGAATTGACTGATCTTTCTATCTAATTTTTTATCATTAATCATCAACCTAGCTCGTGCGCTATTAGCAAAATTCTCAAATACTGTTATAGATAACTTATTATGCAAAGAAAAACCTATTATATTTCTTGTTAACTGATCAAATGCTTCTATTTTTTCTTTAAATAAAAATTTCTTTTTATCTAGTTTATACTGCACAACTTTTTCAATTATGGCCCATATGCCACTTCCTAGTCCAAATGCTCCTATCATTTGCAGTGTCATTTGCCACGGTGTAATTGTAATTACGTTATTCATATAGATCACCTCCGCCACTCAAATTTCTCTTTCTTCGAAAATTTTACAAATTCCTCTGCTATTTTCTCTAAATCATCGTCAAGCCTGCCTGTTTCTTCAAAAATGCCGCCTTCTGATTTAATTCTATGCCCGTTTTCATTAAGATAAACATATTCTCCTGAATTATCCTTGCCTGATTTTTTGGAAACCGCCATAAATATAGAGTAATCCTTTAAAGGTTTCTGGTCTTCGTCCCATTTCTGTAAAAATAATACTGATGTCTTTGTGCCTGTGCCTTTAGCAGGAGCAGGAAGTTTAAAGGTATTGCCTTCTAAACCGACTACCGCCAGGATGCGCGCTTTTTCAAAAAACCATTCACGTATCCATTCCATATTGGTATTATTAAAAATGCCCTGGGGTAAAACAATCGCCATTCTTCCGCCAGGCCTAAGCGCATCTAATGACCTTTCAATAAAAAGTAAATGTCGCTCTATTTTCGGTTTCAATTTTCCGTTTTTCTTCGCAAATTCATATTGACGAAGTAAGCCTGAATCAGTAATTTCTCCTGCAAAAGGCGGATTAGTCATTAAGATATCAAATTTAAGATACCGATATGTCTTGCGATTCTCTTCGTTTTGGTTAGCCAGTAATGATTTTAAAGACGTCCTTGCTTCTTCTGCCTGCTCTCCGAACCAATCCCTGGCGTCCAATGAGTTGCGTTTAAATATATTATGTCTTCCGTCCCCGGCAATAAGCATCAATGCCTGTGATATGCGGCGCATATTATCATCAAAATCAATGCCATATAGATATCTAGCGGCGTATTTACGCTTTGCCTCTTGAGAGGCTGATTTTAAATAATCATCCCATACCCAATACATTGTATGAAGCAAAAATCCTCCAGAGCCGCAGGCAGGATCAATAATATATTCATTATCTTTTGGATTTAACATTCTTACGCACATTTTTATTACATTGCGAGGGGTAAAATACTGCCCTTTTTGGCCTTTAGAGACCTCGGCTATTAAATGTTCAAAAGCCCTGTCAATAATTACTAACTCTTCCCTTCCGGAACCGAAGAATTTATTTTTTTCTAAAAATGGAACGCATATCTGTAATTGTTCAGGCGTTAGTTCTATTTTATCTGTAGGTTTAAAAATATCAGGCCATTCCTTGATTGCTCCTTTAAAAAGTTCATCATTAATAACAGCGTATGTTCTTTTTGGCTCTTTATACTGCCTGAAATAAACCTCTTTTTTTGGCCTGATGTTCTTTGCCTGATCCTCATCATAAAGCTTGGCATATATTAACTTAAAAACTTCTTCAAACACATTCACGCCTGCCTGGGCTAAAACCATTTCTTCTAAACGCGAAATAATAAAAGATAGATCAAATTTTTCCTCTAAGTCATCATAGGTCTTCTTTACTTCAAAAAGGTCATCCCATGTTTGATTTACGTTTGGGATATCAGACAGGGTGGTCGTATATTCTTTTGGATATGGTCTATACAAGATAATCCTATGCTCTATCTTTCCATTGGACCAGACCCCGCCTTCTGCGCCTTCAGCGCTCAAATACGATTTTAACTGTTCTTCTGCTTTCTTAGCATTCGGCTCTTTGAGTTCAAAGATTATATAAGGGGTAATTTTATCTTCTTTATATAACACTATATCGGCCGCTTTAGAATGTACTTCTCTGCCAAACTGCACTGACTTTTCAACCTCAATTCTTTCTATGGGATATTTATATTCCTGGGTTAATTTTAAAAGCCAGAGCTGGCGTATGATTTCTTCCGGCTTGCCTTTCTTTTTGTTTTCGTCATATATAAAAATATCTGCCTGTCTTTTCAGGCAGCGTACATAGAACCTCCCTTGTTCTTTTTCAAAAGCATTAATTTTTTTAAAAATCTCTTCGGAAAATTCTTTCAGTTTATTTTCTATGGCACAATCCTTAAAAACAGAATCGAAAATTTTGCTTCTGCCTATTTTTTCTTTTGAGGGCTTATATGCAAACTTGCTCATAAAATATTCTCCCTATCTTACACCCCGCTTAATTGACGGTTGAGTTCATTAACTAAATTATTTTTAAAATCCCTGATAATAGCTTGTTGATCCTGCGGTAAAAATACGGACAGTTCAGCGTAGAAATCTACTTTTTCGGAGCTTTTTATGATCTCGTCTTTCTTTCCATTCAATTGCGCCTTCTGTTCAGCGGAAAGAAGCCCCTTTCTCATAATGAAATACAAATCGTAAAAATCGCGGGCTTTACCGCGGCGCAAGAGCGCATCAAATACCTTCTCATCAACTAACAATTCCTGGGAAAGGTGAAAAATATTATAGGTTGAAACGAAATCGTTCGCTACGCTGTCTACTTCTCCTTTAACATCACGGCCATTCCGCGCGGAGATATTTATTGAGACCGAAATGGGCTGGTAATCATAGTTGTTTATATGAAATGTCGCGTCGCCATAATAACCTTCGGCTGTTGCCCCCGGCTTTGGACCGAGCTCTACTTTAATCCCTGTCTTTTCAATTTCCGCTAATACTGAAGCGAATAAATCTTCTATAAATTCTTTTTGGACATACTGCTCTACGCGGAAAATTGAAAAATCCAGATCTTCCGAGAATCTCGGACTGCCGTAGATAATCCGCAGGGCCGTGCCGCCTTTAAAAAGGAGATTATCTGACTTCTCAAGCCTGTATAACTGCGAAAGGAAAAGGTGCTGGAAATATTCCCGGACTATATTCGGGAATTCGCTTGTGCGGTACTGAACTGCTAATTTTTTAACGGTGTCCTGCGTAATCATCGAAGTGACGTTGTTATAACGCTGATAAGTTTTTCGTTATTAAATAATTTAGCGTAGCGTAACGCTTTCGCGGGATTAATTTTTTCCTTATAAAAACGGCTCAGTAATTTTTTCCTTTTCCTCAATCGTAAATAAGTAATATCAACAAACGCTTTTTCAGGCTCGGCAATCAATGCGCTGATATCCCGTTGACGATGGACAGTATAGCCGGTAAAAGCCTCTTTCTTTATACGATGATAAGAAAACGTTTTCCCCAATGCGTTAAATTGCCTTGTCGGCTTCGTGCTTACCGAGGTAATTTCATATACAGTTTCGGGAATAACACGATGAAAAGATAACGCAAACTCCAATGAAACATAGGACGGTTCATATAACTTATTCGCGAGGTAGATGTCAGGGACTGATGTGTCATAAAGCGTATACATGCCTCTCTTGAGGCGCTTGGTAAACCCCTTTTTTGTGTAGCGGTGGATCAGAAATGTCGCAGCTATCTTGCTGACGCCAAAAATCCGCCTTATATCTAAAGGCGAAAATATAATCAGGCCTTTTTCCTTTAATTTTCTCTCAAATATATACCAATTCACTAATTTAGCCATATTGCTAATTTACCAAAAAAATCATATAAAGTCAAGCTATTTATAACATTACAACAATACGGTCTATGACCGCTTTCGCCAGGTAGTCCCGTCTTTAGTATCTTCTAAGACAATGCCTTTTTCTTCTAATTCTTTTCTTATCTTATCGGCTGTTTTAAAATTTTTATTCTTGCGCGCTTCGTTCCTTAAGCTTACCAGTTTTTCTATCTCTGACTTTTTAGAAGAATCTACTCCAGAGGCGCTGGATTCGCCCTTCTCAAATAACCCCAGCGCGTTTCCCAGCTGCATCAGGATATTTTTCGCGAGACTTGATCCCTGCAGATTTTTATTTATATGAGTGACGAGGTCGAATAAAACCGCAAGCGCCTCTGCGGTATTGAAATCGTCGTCCATAGCGGCTTCAAAGCGTTCTTTAAAGGATTTCATATCTGGATCTTCCTTTGCGCCAGCCTTAGAACCAGCCTTGTCTAATTTTTCAAATAATATATAAAATCTCTCCAGCGCTTTTTTAGCCTCGTCCATTTTCTCCCAGGAGAAATCCACAGGGTGGGAATAGTGGGTCTGCAGGAATAGTATTTTAAGGACATCCGCAGGGTATTTAGACAATATGTCCTCTATGGTGATAAAATTCCCGAGCGACTTGGCCATTTTTTCTTTGTTGATAGTAAGGAGGCCGTTATGTATCCAGTAGCGGGCAAATCTTTTTCCAGCGCCTTCTGACTGGGCAATCTCGTTTTCATGATGCGGAAATATGAGATCTATCCCGCCTCCATGTATGTCAAACTCCCCTCCCAGTATGTCAGAGCTCATGACAGAGCATTCTATGTGCCAGCCAGGCCTGCCGTTTCCCCACGGGCTGGGCCAGGACGGTTCATCAGGCTTCGCTGCCTTCCACAGGGCAAAATCCAGGGCGTCTTTTTTATTCTCTCCCGGCGCCACCCTCGCGCCTGATTTCAGCATCTCAAAACTCTGATTTGAAAGCTTGCCATACTTGTCAGATTTTCTGACGTCAAAATACACATCGCCTCCTGCTGCGTAGGCAGAGCCGCGGTCGATCAGTATCTTTATAAACGCTATCATCTTCTCTATGTATTCAGTGGCCTTTGGCTCTTTGTCAGGACGCATGATACCGAGCTTTTCCATATAATCGTGGTAGGCCTTGAGATACTTATCAGAAACTTTTTTGACAGAGCTGTTTAAATCCTCTCCTTTAAATTCCTCTTTTGCTTTATTGATTATTTTGTCGTCTACGTCTGTTACGTTCCTGACAAATTTTACCTTATAACCCCTGTACATAAGATAACGCCGTATAACATCAAAAGCAAAAGCACTCCTGGCGTGGCCTATGTGCGGCGCGTCATAGACAGTGGGACCGCATACATACATCCCGACCTCGCCTTCTTTTATAGGAGTGAAATCTTCTTTTTGTCTTGTAAGGGTATTATAGATCTTCATAATCAAATCCACCCTAACAACTTGACACTTGTAACAATGTCACAAGTGTCAAGTTGTTTTAGGTTAGGCACACGACTGCGTACGCGGCAAGCGCCTCGCCTCTTCCGATAGCGCCGATGCCTTCCTGAGTAGTGGCCTTTACGCTCACGCTATCCATTCCTATGCCAAGCCCATTAGCGATCTCCATCCTCATCCTGTCCTTAAAAGGCGCTATCTTTGGTTCTTCCAGTATGATCACAGAGTCTATATATTCTATCCTGAAACCTTTCTCTTTTACCTTTTCCAGAACCTCTCTTAAAAGTTCGCAGCTGGATATATTGAGATACCTGTCATCGTTCACAGGAAACTGGTGGCCTATGTCATTAAGCCCTGCGGCGCCCAAACAGGCGTCGCATATCGCGTGAAGAAGCGCGTCTCCGTCAGAATGGCCTTCCAGGCCTTTTATGTGCGGGATCTCCACGCCTCCAAGCATTAAAGGCCTTCCGTCCACGAACCTGTGTATATCGTAACCTATCCCGACTCGCATAAAATCTCCTTACATATTCTTTTTAAGAATTATTTTCGCCAGCTCCAGGTCCTCTTTTGTCGTGATCTTAATATTGCTGTATGAGCCCAAAACGATCTTTGGCTTAACGCCTAATCTCTCCACAAGCATGGAGTCATCAGTCGCCTTAATCTTTTTCCTTCTGGCGATCCTGTATGCCCTGTCTATCATATCCCTTTTAAAAACCTGCGGGGTCTGCGCCTCCCAGTAATACTCTCTCGGGGGAGTGCCTTTAATAAAACCATTTTCGCCAACAAGCTTTAAAGTGGGCTTCACAGGGACCGCGGCTATTGCCGCGCCATGCCTGGATGCCTCCCTTAATAAACCCCGGATAAGGCCGTCTGTGACAAAAGGCCTTATGCCGTCATGGATCAATACATAATCCATATCTTTGGACACAGCCTTCAGGGCATTAAAAACAGAATCGCCGCGCTCTTTGCCGCCGATTACCAGTCTCGCTTTTTTAATATTGTATTTTTGTATTATTTCTTTCCGGGCCTTGTCTAATTTACTTTTTCCTACGCTGACGAGTATCTCTTTTATATCCTTATTTTTGGAGAGGGCTAATAGTGTACGGCTGAGTATGGGCTTATTGCCAATTTTGATATAAGGTTTCTCTGTCCTGGATTTGAGTCTCGTGCCTGCGCCTGCCGCAGGGATAATGGCAGCTACTCTCATTTATTATTTCTCTTGTTATCATCCTGCAATTTCGCAAAGATCATCCTGCCCGCCGCTGTCTGGAGCACGCTGGCCACTACTACGTTCACGTTCTGGCCTATGGATCGCCTGCCGTTGTCCACCACCACCATTGTGCCGTCCTCGAGATATCCCACGCCCTGGTTATATTCCTTCCCTTCTTTTATAAGCCGCGTCTCAAAGATCTCTCCCGGGAGCACCACCGGCCTCAGGGAATTTGCCAGTTCGTTCACGTTCAGGACCCTTATGCCCTGTATCTCCGAAACCTTGTTCAGGTTATAGTCATTAGTGAATATCTTCGCGCTGAGCACCTTTGCCAGTCTTATCAGCTTAAGATCCACCTCTTTTACGTCGTTAAAATCCTCGTTGTGTATCTTAACGTCTATGTTCGGGTTTTTCTGGAGTTTACCCAGTATATCCAGCCCCCTTCTCCCGCGCTCGCGCTTCAGGGAATCAGACGAATCAGCTATCTGCTGCAATTCCTTTAACACAAAACGCGGCACTATAAATTTACCGTCTAAGAAACCTGTCTTGCATATGTCCGCGATCCTGCCGTCTATAATGACGCTCGTGTCCAGGAGTATCATCTCGTCCTTCTGGTCCTGCCTTGAAAATTTAACATACGGGACTATTATATTGAACTCGTCCCTCCCGCGTATCGCCATAATCATGCCCAGGTAACAGAATACAAGAGTGAGCACCACGCGCAGAGAATATACCAGATTTTTATCCAGGGAGATAAGCGCCAGCGTGTCAGAAACCAGTTTCGCCATTATAAGGCCGAATATAAGCCCGAAGACAGCTGATGAGAGGCCTCTCACAGATACCCGTCTCATAGTAAATTCCATGATAATTATGACTAGCGCCAATAAAAATCCGAGTAATCCGCCCAGCATGCTGAAATCAGAACTGCCCATCTGAACAAAAGATCCTATCTGAAAACCTATTATCACGCTGAGCGCCACGAAAAAAACACGTATGAAAATTAGCGTCATCCATCCCTCCTATTTCTTTTTCTTATTCTCTTTCGGTTCCGGCGGTTTGAATAAAAGTTTCCACGGATGCGCTTTTATGTCCAGGATCATCTCATCAATATGATTATACAGCGTGTCATCAGACATGAGCCGGCCTATAGTGCCTTTGCCCTGCCTGGCATTTGATAAAAAATCCCTCAGGTCTCCGCTAAGCGCCTCCATATTAGCAACTGTATTTTTAAGAGATATCCTCATTTCTTCATCCCCCGCGATTTTATTGACCGAATCAGTGAGGGTACCTATCTTCTCCACCAGTTCCTTTGTAGACCTGGCGATCTCTTCCGTGGACACAGGGTCCATGCCTCTTAAGGTATTCCCTTTCTGCAGAAGCCTGGTGTCTCTGGTGCCAGGGGTTATCTCCAGGTATTTCTCTCCCAAAAGCCCCAGCGTATTTATGGATGCCTTTGCGTTTTCATTGATCCATGTATTCTGAGCCACCCATATGGACAGGTTCACAAGGGGCTTGTTTTCCTTTTCGTCAAAATACACCCTGATCTCCTGTACCTCTCCCACCTGCACGCCTGAATAGCGCACGGGCGCGCCTATGCCTATACCGTTAGCGAAACTAAAGACGACATTAAGGGTATAGCCGCTTTTGACGCTATAAAAATTCCCTATGGAAAATATGATTACGGAAAGTATCACTATGCCTATGAATATAAATATGCCCACCTTTAATTCAAAATTCATTCTTGTAAACATTGACACCTCCGCTTTGTATTATTCCAGATCAGTTATAGGGCCTTTTGCGGCTCCTGTTATAAACTGTTTCACTGTGGCGTCTTTTGTATTTTTAATCTCATCCGGGGTCCCGATCGCCACGATCCTTCCTTTATACAGCATGGCTATCCTGTCAGCTATCTTATAAGCGCTTACCATGTCATGCGTGACTACTATGGAAGTCACATGCAGTTTACTGTTTAAGTCTATAATAAGGTCATTAATAGCGTCCGCCATTATCGGGTCCAGCCCCGTAGTAGGTTCGTCGTACAATATGATCTTGGGATTATTGCATATCGCGCGCGCGAGCCCCACCCTTTTTTTCATGCCTCCTGAAAGTTCGCTGGGCATGAGTTTTTCTATGCCCTTTAATCCCACGAGCTCCAGGGAATTCGCGACCCTATCGCGCACCTGGTTTTCAGGCGTCGAAGTATGCTCCCTGAGCGTGAATCCCACATTTTCGCCTACAGTCATTGAATCAAAAAGCGCGGCGCCCTGAAAGAGCATGCCAAAAGAGAGCCTGATTTTGTCCATCTCATGCTCTTCCAACATAGTTATTTCGCTTCCGTCCACAATCACCTGGCCCAGATCAGGGCTCATAAGCCCTATTATGTGTTTTAAAAGCACGCTCTTGCCGCAGCCGGAGCGGCCTATTATAACAATGACCTCTCCTGAATTTATAACAAGGTTCAGGTTATCCAGGACCTTGGCGTTATTGAATGATTTTGAGAGATTGATGATTTCGATCATAATGTCAGAACATTTCCTTTTGCGACTCTTTTTTATACGGCACCTTCAGGTGATCGTACGCCAGTTTTGTAACTTCTCTGCCTCTCGGAGTCCGCTTAAGAAAACCTATCTTGAGCAAAAACGGCTCCACCACATCTACTATGGTGTCACTTTCCTCGTTCAACGTGGCTGCCAGGGATTCTATGCCTACCGGCCCGCCGTTATAAAAATCTATTATGGCCTTCATGACCTTTCTGTCTATCTCGTCTAGGCCCGCGGAATCTATCCTGTGGGAAGAAAGGCCGGCAATCGCGATTTCTTTATCGATCTTTTTATTGCCTTTTACCTCGCTGTAATCCCTGACCCGCCTTAAAAGCCTGTTTGCCACGCGCGGTGTGCCGCGCGAACGGCTGGCGATCTCTATGGCCGCGTCCTTATCAAGCGGTATGCTTAAAAGTTCCGCGGAACGCTCTATTATCTTTACCAGGTCATCCGGTTCGTAGAAATCAAGGTGATAGAACATCCCGAACCTGCCTCTTAATGGCGCGCTCAATAATCCCGCTCTTGTAGTAGCGCCGATAAGCGTAAATCTCTTCAGGTTAAACTTTATGGTCTTCGCGTACGGCCCCTTATCTATAAGAAAATCTATCTGATAATTTTCCATAGCAGGATATATAAATTCTTCCACGACCTTTGAAAGCCTGTGTATCTCGTCTATAAAAAGTATGTCGCCCTCCCCGAGATTCGTAAGGATGCCTATCAGGTCGCCCGCCCTTTCTATGGCAGGGCCTGAGGTGGCAGTGATCTTGGAGCACATCTCGTGGCTTATAATATGCGCTAAGGTAGTCTTACCTAAACCCGGCGGCCCTGAAAGTAATATATGCTCAAGGCCTTCCTTCCTTTTTTTCGCTGCCTTTATAGCTATGTTTATATTCTCGATTACGCTTCTTTGGCCTACAAAATTCTTCAGGCTCTCAGGCCGGAGCGATATATTGAATACCGCCTCTTCCTCTGCCTCCTGGCCTGTAATCAACCGTTCCCGATCGTCGTTCTGCTTCATATCCATAAAAGGACATATCCTTCCGTATCATTTCTCAACAACTTGACACTTGTGACATTGTTTGAAGTGTCAAGTTGTTTGGCTGCCTCTATTTTTTAATCTTTTGTTTATAGACCTCGTTCAAAAGGTCCTCAGCTGTTTTGATAGCTGGGTTACGCTTCAATGCCTCGTCCAGCATAACTTTCGCCTCGAATTTTTTATATTCGAGCTGTAATAATACCCCCATTGCCTCTTCCTGTATATCGCGTTTTTCGGTGAACGCTTCGGCGCTGGTACCGCTATCCTGTATAAGCCCGAATTTCCCGACCTTACCCTGGAGTTTGGCCACGATCTCCCTGGCCCTCTGCTCGCCTATGCCAGGCAGGGACTTTAAGAAAGGCACATCTGCCATATCTATTGCCCTGGCGATCATTGATATGGGCATTTTCAGCGCCCTTACTGCAGCCTTCGGCCCTATGCCAGACACGGTTATAAATTTTTCAAAGAATTCCTTTTCTATCTCGTTCAAAAATCCTATAAGGCACTGGAATCCCTTTGACGGTTCCAGCTGAAAATAATGGAACGTAATAAGAGAAATAGCGCCGTCCGGCTGAATACTATGGTCCAGGCACTGCATGACAGCGCCAGGGATAAAGACCTCGTAACATATGCCGTTCACGTCTAATATCACTGAATCCTCTTTTTTCTCCACTAATTTACCTGAAATCCTTGAAATCATTTCTGTGTCCCCATATATTAGCGTGCGTGATGGCAAGCGCCAGCGCATCTGTGATATCAACAGGTTCAGGAGGTTTCTTAAGCCCCAGGAGGCTCGTGACTGTCCTCTGCATCTGTTCCTTTGACGCCCTGCCTCTTCCCGTGATGGCCTTTTTTATCTTAGTGGTCGGGTAATTCACGAGCGTTACATCCTGATGTTCCACTGCCAGGCATATGGCGCCCCGCGCGTGCCCCATAAGTATAGAGGTCTTTGGATGCTTGTAATGCGAATACACTTCTTCCAGGACCACTGCCTCAGGCACGGTATCTTTTATCAGGCTTATTATCTTTTTATAGATGCTTGCCAGGCGTTTTTCCATTTTGTCTTTTGCGCTTGACCGTATAATGCCAGCCTCTATCAGCCTGACGCTGTTCCCTTGCGCGTCTATAAGCCCGTAACCTGTAATCCCCAACCCTGGATCTATACCCAGTATCTTCATTATTTCCTTTGTCCAACTTCGCAAGTTGCCCAACTGGGCAACTTGCGAAGTTGGACAGGTTACGAATTATGGAAATATAAAGTAAAACAAAGCTGTGAATAGACAGTCAGCGGCGATTATTAAAATAAATGATATGACAACAGAACGGGTGGTGGCCTTGCCCACGCCTTCTGCCCCGCCCTCTGTGATAAAACCTTCATAGCACGAGACTATGCATATGATTATAGCGAATATAAATGACTTAAAAAGGCCTGTGAAAAGGTCCTTGAACGCGAGCGTGTCAAAGGTCATCTTCCAGTATATGGTGGAGCCTATGAGAAGCTTGTACACGCCTATTATGTAACCGCCGACTATGCCTACGAAGTCAGCGTAAGCAGTGAGAAGCGGGAGCATGATGCAGAGCGCCAGGAATCTGGGCACAACAAGATATTTCACGGGATTCGCGGCCAGTGTCCTTAACGCGTCTATCTGCTCGCTCACTTTCATTGTCCCCAGTTCCGCTGTGATGCTGGCCCCTACCCTGCCCGCGATTACAAGGGCTGTCAGCACAGGGCCGAGTTCCCTTAACATGGAAAGCGCCACGAGGCTGGATATATACATCTGCGCGTTCATCTTGGTCAATTGATACGCGCTCTGAAGCGCAAGCACCATACCCGTGAAAAACGCCACTAAGAAAACTATAGGAAAACTCAAAACACCTACCTTGTACATCTGTATGACCCATTCTTTTTTGCGGAACGGCAGGACAAATACCTGGAATATAGTGCTTACCATCAGGTTAAAGGTGCCGCCTATATAAATAAAAAAATTCAGGGCCTTTATGCCAAGTCCGCTTATCCACTCTCTCATAACCGCCTCTTAGAATTTCCTTTTATGCTCAACCCCGAAAAATTCCTCGTTTTCCTTCAGCTTCATCTGAAAAGCATGGTTCTCGCCGTCCAGTTTATATTCCACGCTCATCTCGTCCTCTTTATCCCTTTTCTGATAAGGCGGGAGTTCTTCCCTGGCAAACGTCTTGAACCCCACGCTCATATTATCGCCTATGCCTTTAACCATCTTCATGCTGTCTGCTCCGTCTTTTTCTATATCCCATCCGTCCCACACTATTGTCTTCATGTCAGATTTCATTTTTAGATACCTCATCGGGTCTGAACTCGCTATTGTCCTGAGGTCCACATACCCTTCAAGCGTGAACGTGGCCTTTTCCTGTTTTATCCTGGATTCCACTATGTTTATTATCGGGCCGCGCCCCTCGATCTTTATCTCGGCGCTGTCATACCATATAGGGCCTATCTTCCCCTGCCTCCCTCCGATAAAACCGCTCGACTGGAGATTATCAAGCGGGCCTGTTATTTTTAACAGCCCATTCATAACACCTGTCACCACATCCGGCTTTTTCGCGTTTGTTACTATCGCGATATCCCGCAGATTAGCCCTGAGTATCTCAAAATATATATCTGTCTCGAAAGGCCTTTTCAATCCCACTGTGCCGCTTAAACAATAGGATTTCCCAAATCTCAATGAATATATCCTTACGGTGCCGCCTGTGAGCTTAAAAAATATCTTCAGATCCGGCAGGGCCTTTGAATTCAGCGTCATATTCGCTGAATCAAGCTTGCCGAACAGCCCCTTATTTTTCAGCACCTTGGCTTTTAAAATAATATTTCCTGAAAGAGCAGCGCCTTTGATATCCAGGTTGTCTATCCTTAATTCTGAAACTATCCTTTTGGCGTCGGAAAAATAAAAATTTAAAGAGATTGCCTTGTCAATCCCGAAATCCATGGCAGGCGCGCTAATCGCGGCTGCCAGGATAAAAACCACAATCGAGGCTATAATTTTTATGTACTTCATTCTATGTTTATGTTCCGCGTAGATTCCGCGATTGTTTTTGTAGGGACAGGACATTGTCCTGTCCCTACATCCGTGTTAGTTCCGCGATTACTTAAACACCAGCCTGCCGTTTTCAGCGCTCACCTTTATTGGTTTTCCTTTTTCAGCGCGTTTTGAAATAATCTCCTCTGCCAGCGGGTCTTCCATAAGCCTTTGTATGGTACGTTTCAGAGGCCTGGCCCCAAAAACAGGATCAAACCCATTTTCTATCAGAATGTCTTTAGCGGACTGATCAACATCTATCGTCACTCCCTGCTCCTTCAGCCTTTTCATAACCTCTTCCAGTTCTATCTCTATAATCTTGTAAAGGTCTTCTTTAGTAAGCGAATGAAACACTATTGTGTCGTCTATCCTGTTCAGGAATTCAGGTTTGAACGTCTTCTTGACCTGTTCGAGGAGCCTTTCCTTCGTATCTTTGTAAGTCATCTCGTGGCTCTCTGATTTAAAACCAAGCGAACCATGTTTCCTGAATATCTCCGCGCCTACATTGGACGTCATGATAAGTACCGTATTCCTGAAATCCACCTTCCTGCCAAAACTGTCTGTGAGACGGCCGTCTTCCAGGACCTGGAGTAATATATTGAACACATCCGGATGGGCTTTTTCTATCTCGTCCAGAAGCACCACTGAATAAGGCCTGCGCCTGACTTTTTCCGTAAGCTGTCCGCCCTCTTCATAGCCCACGTATCCAGGAGGAGCGCCTACGAGTCTCGACACATTAAATTTCTCCATGTATTCAGACATATCAAGCTGTATGAGGGCATTTTCATCTCCGAACATAAACTCCGCGAGCACCCTTCCCAGATGGGTCTTGCCCACGCCTGTGGGCCCCAGGAATATAAATGAGCCGATGGGCCTCTTGGGATTTTTTATTCCAGCGCGCGAGCGCCTTACCGCGTGCGCGATGGCAGCCAGTGCCTCGTCCTGGCCTATAATCCTATTGTGCAGAACCTCCTCCATTTTCATAAGCCTCTCGGACTCTTTTTCCTCAAGCCTGAAAATAGGTATGCCTGTCCATTTTGAAACTATATTGGCGATCATCTCTTCGTCTACCCTGGGCCTGGCCTCCATCCTGCTCTTTTTCCATTCCTCCCGCGTCTTATCAAGCTTTATCCTGGAATTCTTTTCCTCGTCCCTGAGATTCGCGGCCTTTTCAAAGTCCTGGTTTTTTATCGCGGAGTCTTTCTCTTTATGGATATTCTCTATCTCGCTCTCCATGTCTTTTATTTCTTTAGGGGCTGTCATGATAGAGAGCCTGGCCTTCGCGCCAGCCTCGTCCATAAGGTCTATTGCCTTATCAGGCAGAAATCTTCCCGCGATATACCTGTCTGAAAATTTCGCGGCCGCCTCCAGCGCGGAATCCGTAATCTCAACCCTGTGATGCGCCTCGTACCTGTCCCTCAGGCCTTTTAATATTTCTATTGTCTCGTCAACGCTGGGCGGGTCAACCATGATGGTCTGAAAACGCCTTTCAAGAGCGGCGTCTTTTTCTATGTGTTTCCTGTACTCATCGAGCGTGGTGGCTCCGATGCACTGTATCTCGCCCCTTGAAAGCGCCGGCTTCAATATATTTGAGGCGTCTATCGCGCCCTCCGCGCCTCCCGCGCCGACAAGCGTGTGAAGCTCGTCTATAAATATAATCACATTTTCAGATCTCTTGATCTCGTCCATCACCGCCTTTATTCTTTCCTCAAACTGTCCCCTGTATTTTGTCCCAGCCACCATAAGCGCGAGGTCCAGGATTATCACCCTTTTATCCTTTAATACCTCAGGCACATCCCCTTTTACTATCTTCTGCGCAAGGCCTTCCACTATGGCTGTCTTTCCCACGCCTGCCTCGCCCAAAAGAACAGGATTATTTTTCGTGCGCCTTGAAAGTATCTGAATAACCCTTTCTATCTCGTTCTCCCTTCCGATAACAGGGTCTAATTTATTGTCGCGCGCGAGCTGGGTAAGATTCCTGCCAAACGCGTCAAGCGCAGGGGTCTTGGAACTGGTCCTCTGCTGAGATGCCTGACCCTGCCCGGCCTGCCCATGTCCTGGCGAAGGCGGAGCGCCAAAACCAGACTGCATGCTGGAACCCAGGAGCTCTGCTATTTCTTCCCTCACCTTATTAAGGTCCAGTCCAAGATTCATCAGTACCTGCGACGCCACTCCTTCGCCTTCCCTTATAAGGCCCAGGAGTATATGCTCTGTGCCTATATAGTTATGGCCCAGAGACCTGGCCTCTTCGCTTGAAAGCTCCACCACCTTTTTAGCTGTAGGCGTAAACGGTATGTCTCCGGATACAACCATTGGCGGGCCGGGCTTGACAATCTTTTCTATCTCCATGCGTATCTGCTGAAGATTCAAACCCATCTTCTGCAGGACAACCGCGGCCACGCCCTCTCCCTCTCTTAAAAGCCCAAGCAGTATATGCTCTGTGCCTATATAATCGTGGTTAAATCTTTTTGCCTCTTCTTTTGCCAGCAGTATTACCTTTCTCGCGCGTTCAGTGAACCTGTTGAACATAAAACAATCCTCCTGTCTATTGTTTTCCGAATTTATCCCTGATAATCTCCGCCCTTTTCACATCCCTCTGATTCGGGCCGAGTTTCTTTTTCTCCAGTTTCTGCAGATGGGCAGGCTGGGTGATCACAAAAAGCTCGTTTATCAGAGTCCTGTCCGCCTGCTTTATGACTCCCAGGTCAACCCCGAGCCTCACGAGCGAAAGCAGGTCTATTGTCTCGGTGCTTGTTATAATGTGGGCGCTCTTCAATGTGCCGTACGCCCGCCAGATCCTGTCTTCAAGGGCTTCCCTTGTCTGGGAAAAAAGCGTTTCTCTCGCGCTCTGCTCGTGGTCAACTATCTGCTTTATGATCCTCTCTATATTATCTATTATCTCTTCCTCTTTGTGGCCCAGCGAAACCTGATTAGAGATCTGGAAAAAATTACCGCTCGCCTCTGTGCCTTCCCCGTACAGGCCGCGCGCTGTCAGGCTAAGCTTCGTGATTGCCTGAAGCACTTTCCCGATCTGTTTTGTCATGACAAGCGAAGGCAGGTGCAGCATCACAGACGCCCTCATGCCTGTGCCTGTATTCGTGGGGCAGGCTGTCAGATACCCCAGGTCCGCGGAATACGCGAAATCCAGGGAATTTCCCAAATCATTATCCACCTCGTCTATTATCTGCCACGCCTCTTTAAGGTTAAACCCTGATTTCATGACCTGGATGCGCATGTGGTCTTCTTCGTTTATCATTATACTTATGACCTCGTCCTTGCCCACGCACAGCCCCTTGTTCTCTGAATCTATCATGTGTTCCTTGCTCATCAGGTGCCTCTCCACAAGGAATTGTTTGTCTATCGGGTCCAGCTTCCCTATCTCTACGAACATGGAATCCTTCAGGCTCTTGACCTTCCCTATGCTTTCTCTGGAAAGGGCCATGACAGTTTCCTGTTCCTTCTTGCTGGCCCAGTGCGAAAAAGGGTACTCCGCGAGATTTCTTGCCAGCCTCACGCGCGAAGACATCACGATATCGCACAAAGGGCCTGTGCACCTGATCCATTCGCCGGTATTGTTCAAGAGATCATCTAAAGTCATGCCTTCTCCTCTTATTTATTATTCTTCTTCTCCTGCTCCTTTATTTTATCGCGGAGCTTCGCTGCCTCTTCAAAATCCTCTTTCTGTATCGCCTTCTGAAGCCTGTCTTTCAGTTCCTGCAGGTCGTTCTTCGCCTTTACTACCTTGGCCATCTTTTTAGGGGATTTGCCATAATGCTGGGTTGACCCGTGTATCCTTTTTAATAGAGGCACAAGCGCCTCTCTGAAGGCATTGTAGCATTCCCCGCAGCCGAGCCTTCCGACCTTTTTGAAGTCCTCATATGTAAGGCCGCACTTGGGGCATTTGAGTTTACTGGTTTCTGTCTTTGTCTTAGGGCTGTTAAACTGCGTTCCGAGATCAGCCAGGCCTGCCAAAAGGTCGCTGAGCCCGAAATGGCTCTCCATCTGAGCGCCTTTTTTCTGGGCGCATTCCTCGCACAGGTGAAGTTCTGTTATCTGTTCGTCTATGATCTCTGTGAGATGCACTGTAGCCTGATTCTTGCCGCAGATGTTGCAAACCATACACCCCTCCGGTTAGTATTTCACCCCGTCTGTCTTTGTCAGTTTCCTGAATTCCTTCATCAGGCTTAACGTGACCTTGCCCGGCTTTCCGGTTCCTATCATCCTCTTGTCAACGCGGATAACAGGTATAATCTCAGCCGCAGTGCCTGTAAGAAAACATTCATCCGCCGTATAGATGTTATGCCTTGTGATGACTTCTTCCTTTACTGTCATGTCCTGCTTACCGGCAATGTCCATAACGCCTGCTCTGGTAATCCCCTTAAGTATACCGAGATAAGCCGGAGGAGTCACCAGTTCATCGCCTCTTATAATAAAAATATTGTCTCCGGTGCATTCCGCCACATATCCCTGAGCAGTAAACATCAACGCCTCTTCACATCCTGAATTTATCGCCTCTATCTTCGCTAGGATATTATTCAGGTAATTCAGGGATTTTATCTGAGGATTCAGCGCCTCCGGAATATTCCTGGGCGTGGGCACCGTAATAATGCTCAAACCTTCTTTATACAATGATTCAGGGTAAAGCTTGATGCTGTCTGTTATGATGATAATAGACGCGTTCTTGCATTTCCTTGGATCGAGCCCGAGATCCCCTATGCCTCTTGTCACGATAAGCCTGATATAAGCGTTATCCAGATTATTCAGCTTGAGCGTATCCACCACAGCTTTGACCATCTCTTCTTTTGTAAGAGAGATATTCAGCATGATCCCGTGAGCT
>JAUYDX010000025.1 GCA_030691625.1 Candidatus Omnitrophota bacterium
GGTTTCTACGGAATACGACCTGCCTTTTCTTTTTATCTCTATATCAGATATCTTGAATCTTGGGTTGCCTGCTGTGGCAAGCCTGAGCATACTGTATCTGTGCTTAGCCGGAGTTACTTTTATGCCTTTTTTATGCGGCGGTATGTACGTGGGGATAAATATTACCCTGGAAAGCCTTAGTCTCCTGCATGCCTCCCTGGCAAGATATATATGCCCATTATGCACAGGATCAAACGTCCCGCCTAATATGCCTATTCTCATAGTGAATGGATTGCCTTATTATGCACTGCCTCTGATACTTCGCAGATTATCTCTGATAATGTAGGATGGGCGTGAATTACGCTCGCGAGCTTCTCTGATGTTATCCCGAACTGCACGCACGGGGATATCTCCGCTATCAGTTCTGTGGCGTGCGGCCCTATTATCTGAGCTCCCAGGATTTTATCGCTGGAGCTGTCTACAACCAGCTTTATAAATCCGTCTGTTTCTCCTATTACATGAGATTTGCCCATGCCGGAGAATAAAAATTTTCTAGCCTTTATATCTACGCCCCTGGCTTTAGCTGTTTTTTCACTCAACCCTACGCTCGCTATCTCAGGATGCGTAAAGATACAGCTCGGGATTATATTGTAATCTATAGATTCGTTATTGCCTGCCATATGCTCCACTGCCACAATCCCCTCTCTGGAAGCCACATGAGCGAGAAGCATCCCGCCTTTTACATCTCCTGCGGCATAGATATTTTTTACATTTGTCCTGAAATTTTCATCCACCTTTACCCAACCCTTATTACATTCTATGCCAAGCGCCTCAGCGCCTATGCCTTTTGAATTAGCTGAACGGCCCACGCATATAAGCGCCACATTCCCTTTTTCTATTCTTTCTATCTTTGTATTGGTCAATACCTTTATGCCTCTTTTTTTAAATATCTGCTCGAGTTTTCTCGATATTTCCTCGTCCTCGTTAGGCAAAAGCTGTGGCATTGCCTCGATTATAGTGACGTTTGAACCAAATGTCTTGAATATGGAAGCGAATTCGCATCCTATAACGCCTCCGCCTACTATAACGAGATTTTTGGGAACTTGCTTTAATGCCAATATCTCCGTACTGGACAATATATTAACTCCATCAAAAGGTATTAGAGGTAATTCAAAAGGGATAGATCCAGTAGCTATAAGGATATTTTTAGCTTCTATTTCCGCGTTGGCGCTTTTTATGCTGGCAGGGCCTTTAATTTCCGCTGATTCTCTGATTATCTCAATTTTTTTGGCTTTCAAAAGCATCTCTATGCCGCCTGAAAGCTTTTTTACTATAGACTCTTTTCTTTCATATACCTTGGAAAAATCCAGGTCAAAGCCTTTTATATTGATGCCAAATTCTCCAGCGCGCTCTATATTGTAAAGGGCATTGGCTGACGCTGAAAGCGCCTTTGTAGGGATACATCCCCAGTTAAGGCACACCCCGCCTATCTTCTCTTTCTCAAAAATACAGGTCTTCAGTCCAAGCTGCGCCGCCCTTATAGCTGCCACATACCCGCACGGCCCGGAACCTATCACAGCCAAATCATATTTTATCATGGTATCGCATCAACAACTTGACACTTAAGACAATGTTACAAGTGTAAAGTTGTTTAGAGGGTTTTTGAGATGCCTTCGTGAATTTGGAGAGCGGATTCCTTAAAAGCCTTCTTCTCTTGTTCGGAAAGTTCTGTTTCTATTACCTTATCAATACCCTGACTGCCTAAAATAACAGGGACGCCTATATAGACATCCTTTTCCCCATATTCGCCGTTCAGATATGCGCTGGCGCACATGACCTTTTTCTCGTCCTTTATTATGGACTTCAGCATAAAAAACACAGACGCTGAAGGCGCGAAATACGCGCTTCCTGTGCCAAGATATTTCACTATCTCAGCGCCTCTATTTCTGGCCCTCTCCGAGGCCTCTTTAAAAACGCTGTCAGAGATCTTTTTGGACCTGGAAACAGGGACCATGGTATCTCCATGGCTTCCCATCATCAGGAATTTATCCTCGTCTATGTCCTTATTTTTTTCTCTCAGGATATTTATGAACCTCGCGGTATCCAGCACCCCTGCCATGCCCATCACTCTTTTAGGGTTAAAACCAGTGGTTTTCATAACAAGATAAGCCATTACATCTAAAGGATTTGTTACCGCGATGACAATTGAGGATGGGCAGTATTTCTTGATCTGGAGCGACACGCCTTTAATTATATCTGAATTCTTTTTCAGGAGATCGTCGCGGGACATGCCTGGTTTTCTTGCCAGGCCTGCCGTAATTACCACTATTTCCGAACCTCTGATATCGCTGAAATCCTCTGTCCCTGTTATAGCGGCTTTCGAATCAAATATCGGCCTCGCGTCTGAAATATCAAGGGCCTTGCCTTTAGCGAGTCCCTGCACAACGTCCAGAAGCACCGCGTCTGCCAGATTAGCGTCTATAATCCTCGACGCTGTCATTGCCCCGACATTCCCTGCGCCTATAATCGCTATTTTCATATAACCACCCTAACCTCGTAGGTTGCCGTAGGCAACCTACGAGGTTTTTAATCTGGAGATAATCGCGTCCGCCATCTGGCTGGTGCCTACGGCTAGAGGGTCATTGCGGTCTTTTTTCAAATCGTATGTAACTGCTTTTCCTTCAGCTATAACTTCTGCCGTGGCCTTTTCCAATCTGCTAGCGGCGTCTTTTTCCCCTAAATATTCCAGCATCAATACCCCTGAAAGTATCATTGCAGTTGGGTTCACTTTGTTAAGGCCTGTATATTTCGGAGCGCTTCCGTGAACAGCCTCGAATAGCGCCATGCTATCGCCTATATTCGCGCCAGGGGCAATGCCAAGGCCCCCTATAAGGCCTGCGCAAAGATCCGATAATATATCTCCGTATAAATTAGGCAATACAAGCACGTCGTAAAGCTCAGGGTTCTGAACAAGCTGCATGCACATATTGTCAACTATTCTATCCTCAAACTCCACCCTGCCTTTATATATTTCAGAAACCTCTCTGGCGCATTTAAGAAAAAGCCCGTCTGTCTCCTTCATTATATTCGCCTTATGCACAGCTGTGACCTTGCGCCTCTTGTTTTTAACAGCGTAATCAAAAGCAAACTTCACTATTCTTTTAGACGCGCTTATTGAAATAGGTTTTATGCCTATGGCTGAATCCTTTTTTATCGCTATCCCGCTCAGCTCTTCAAGATTTTTTATAACATCCTGCGTCCTTTCCATGCCCTGGCTGAACTCTATCCCTGCGTAAAGATCCTCTGTGTTTTCCCTGACAACCACGAGGTCCACGTTAGAATATCTGGATTTAGTGCCTTTAATGGATTTGCACGGCCTCAGGCATGCGTATAGATCCAGCGCCCTTCTCAACTGGACATTTACAGACCTGAAACCTTTTCCTACAGGAGTTATTATGGGGCCTTTTATAGCCACCCTGTTCTTTCTCACGGAATCAAGAACCTGGACAGGAAGCACGGTTCCGTATTTAGCCATAGCCTCTTCGCCGGCTATCTGCTCCTCCCATGCGATCTTAACGCCTGTAGCGTCAATGCATCTCTGGGCAGCCACGCTTACTTCCCTGCCTATCCCATCACCTGGTATCAAAGTAACCTTATACGCCAATCAATCCCCCTGTTCAACAACTTGACACTTATAACAATGTCACAAGTGTCAAGTTGTTTGGATCAGACACTAGATTATATCTTCAGTTCCCCGTATTTTTTGTAATAATTCACTATGCCGCCCAGATCTACGAGATCTTTTTGAAACCTGGTAAACGGTTTTATAGCGATGCTGTATTTATTCTGCGGCCCGCGAATCTCGCCTTTTTCAATATCCAGCTCTATCAAATCTCCTTCTTTTATCCTGCCTGTATCGCACTCTATGAGGCTCAGGCCAAGATTAAAGGCGTTCCTGTAAAATATCCTGGCGAAACTTTTCGCGATCACTGCCTGGCAGCCCGCGTGTTTAAGCGCGAGCGGCGCCTGTTCCCTGGAAGAACCGCATCCGAAATTAGCGCCTGCCGCAACAAAAAATTTTCCCTTCCCGGCCTTCTTATAAAACTCCGGATCAATGTCTTCAAATACATGCCTCGCGAGCTGATTCGGATCAGTTATGGAAAATTTATACCGCCCGGAAATAATAAGGTCCGTATTTATATCGCTGCCAAACTTATGAGCAATACCTCTTGTCACTTTCTGGTTTCCTCCGGACTCTTCAAGTATGTCTTAAAAACCTCGTCTGATATAATGCCTTTTTGATGAAGGCTTTTCAGGGATTTATCCATTGTGTGCATGCCGTACTGCGTGCCGGTCTGTATGTGAGTTAAAAGCTGTTCTGTCTGGTGCTCCCTGATAAGATTCCTGATGGCATTCGTGGCTATCATTATCTCTGTGGCAATAACCCTGCCTGGCTTGTCCTGCCTTGGTAAAAGCTGCTGCGACACCACAGCGTGTAACGTAGTGGAAAGCTGTATCTTAACCTGTTCCTGCTGATAAGGCGGAAAGACATCTATAATCCTGTCCACTGTCTGGGCAGCGTCAGGCGTATGCAATGTCGCAAGCACAAGATGCCCTGTCTCAGCCGCTGTCAGGGCAGTAGAAATGGTGTCTATATCCCTCATTTCTCCTACCACAATTACATTCGGATCCTGTCTTAAGGCATGGATCAGGGCGGCTGAAAAAGATCTTGTATCAGCATAGACCTCTCTCTGTTTTATGATACTGCGCTTATTGACATGGACATATTCTATAGGGTCTTCTATTACTATAATAATTGCCTGGCGTTCTGTATTTATCTGGTCTACCATCGCGGCGAGGGTAGTGCTCTTTCCTACGCCTGTGGGGCCTGTAAGAAGCACCAGCCCCTGGGGTTTGCGGGCTAAGTCTACTAAAACAGCTGGCAGGCCTAATTCAGCTATAGTTCTTATCTTTAAAGATACTAACCTGAATGCCGCCTCCACAGTCCCTCTCTGCATATGCACATTTACCCTGAATCTGTTCAGGCCGGGGATTTCCAGGGAAAGATCCAGTTCCAGATCCCTTTCAAAAACAGCCTTCTGTTTATCGTCCAGTATGCTGTACACCAGGCGCTTGCAGGATTCGCTGTCCAGCGCCGGGAAATTTAAAGGTACCAGTCTTCCGTCTATCCTAACCACAGGAGCTGAATCCGCAGTAATATGAAGATCCGAAGCGTTTTTCTCGACAGCCGCCTTTAATAAATCTTTTATATCCATAAGCCCTCTCTATATGTATTTTCTCGGGTCAGTGATCCTGCCATCAATTGCCGACGCTGCTACAGTAGCGGGAGACGCGAGATAAATAAACGCTTCAGGATTGCCCATCCTGCCTTTAAAATTCCTGTTGGCGGTGGAGACGCAGACTTCTCCGGAAGATAAAACCCCGTTATGCGTGCCCACGCACGGCCCGCATCCCGGCGCCACCACGCAGGCCCCGCTATTTACAAATTCCGATATTATGCCCTTATCTATCGCCTGCTGAAATATATCCCTGGAGGCAGGGGCTATTATCATTTTAACATCTTTGTGTATTTTTCTATTCTTTAAAATGGAGCAGGCTATAGACAGGTCTTCTAATCTTCCATTGGTGCACGTCCCTAAAAACGCCTGGTTTATTTTTACGCTTTTTAAATCACTGACAGGAACAACATTGTCTACTGTATGCGGCTTGGCAGCCTGCGGCTCAATCTTAGACACATCAAACTCCAGCGTCTTTTTAAACGCCGCGTCTCTATCGCTTTTAACCCTTAACCCTTTGCCTTTCACCCTGCGCGCTTTTAGCCACTTATATGTCTTTTCATCCGGTTCAATAATTCCAGCCTTTGCCCCCATCTCTATTGCCATATTGGTTATGGTAAAGCGGCTGTCCATGCTCAATGCCCTTATATATCCTCCTGTAAATTCCACAGCGTCATATGTGCAGTAATCTGCTCCCAGCTTTCCTATTATATAAAGTATGACGTCCTTTGAATAAACTCTCCTTTTCGTCCTGCCTTTCAGGATTATCTTTACTGTTTCAGGCACCTTGAACCAATTCTTGCCTGTGGCGAGCGCTACTGCCACGTCAGTGGAACCCATGCCTGTTGAAAACGCGCCAAGCGCCCCGTATGTGCAGGTGTGCGAATCAGCGCCCACTACCAGGTCTCCGGGCCTTACCATGCCTGATTCAGGTATAACCTGGTGGCACACGCCGCAGCCAATATCAAAGACCTCCAGATCGTGCTCTTTCGCGAAATTCCGCATCTTTTTATGCACCTCTGAAACCCCTATATTCGGGCTGGGGGAGCTGTGGTCTATAACCATGCGGAATTTTTCTTTGTCAAAGACCTTTTTCGCGCCCAAATTTCTGAACGCGTCTATGACCAGCATGCTGGTGCCGTCCTGGCCAAAAGAAAAATCTATGTCTGCCACCACGACATCGCCTGCCTTTACGTCTTTACCAGAATGCGCGCTGAATATCTTTTCAACTATCGTCTTACCCATATTGCTATGTAACCACCCCAACCTCGTAGGTTGCGGCTTGCCGCAACCTACGAGGTTTTATTGGTTCTTGTTAAACCATTCTTCTATTCTATCGACACCTTTTTTGATATTTTCCATACTGGTGGCGAAACTTAACCGGATGTGCCTGTCAGAGCCAAAAACCTTTCCCGGCACCACCGCCACCTTTACCTCGTCCAGCAGTCTGTCTGTAAGTTCCATGCTGGAAAGACCTTTTTTAGCGATCCTGCAGAATATGTAAAACGCGCCTTCCGGTTTTAAACAGGAAAGCCCTTTTATCTTATTTATCCTCTCCGCCATGTAATTTCTTCTCTTCTCAAAAGCGCTTCTCATTTCCTCAATAGCTGGTCCCGGATTTCTAAGGCCTTCCAATGCTGCCATCTGGCTTATAGATGCGGGATTTGATGTAGAATGGCTCTGTATATTCTTAATAGCTGTAATAAGTTCCGCGTCAGGGGCAGCCAGATATCCTATCCTCCAGCCTGTCATGGCAAAGCTCTTGGACACCCCATTTACCACAACCGTATTTTTAAAAATATCTTCCCCGAGAGAGGCTATTGAGACATGGCTGTTAGCGTCAAATATTATCTTTTCATAAATCTCGTCGCTTATGATCAGGATCCCTTTTTGACTGGCTATATCGCCTATTTCCCTGAGCTGTTCTCTTGAATATATGGCGCCAGTGGGATTTGAAGGGCTGTTGATTATAAGGGCCTTTGTGCGTTTAGTTATTGCCTTTTTCAGGTCAGATACGGATATCCTGAACCCGGAGGAATCATCTGTCTGGATAAACACAGGTTTTGCCTCAGCCAGGATAGCCATCTCAGGGTAGCTAAGCCAGTAAGGCGCTGGTATTATAACCTCGTCGCCTTTTTCGCACACTGCCTGGATTATATTATAAAGGGAATGTTTTGCCCCACACGAGACCACCACCTGGGAAGGGCTGTAGGAAAGGTTATTGTCTTTTTTAAACTTTTCGCAGATGGCCTTTTTCAGCTCATCCGTGCCTGATTCAGCTGTGTATTTGGTGAAACCCTGCTGGATGGCTTTTATTGCTGCGGCTTTTATGTTGTCAGGGGTATCAAAATCAGGTTCGCCGGAACCAAAGCCTACGACATCAATGCCTGACTCTTTCATCTTTTTGGCTTTGGCTGTGATCGCGAGAGTCAACGACGGAGAAACGCTTTTTGCACGGGAAGAAAGTTTCATATACAAATGGTGCCAGGCACCGTGCCAGGCACCGTGCCTGGCACCAATTTATCAATCGCCTTTTCGGCCAAAAAACTTTTTAAAGAACCCTGGTTTCTGTATCGGTTTTTCAGGTTTCCTTGGCTGCGGCGCTTCTTTCTTGCGCTCCTCTTTCCTGTGCTCTTCTTTCTTTTCTTTTATTTCCTCATGCCTCGGCTCCGGAGGAGCGGCCTTTTCAAGTTTCTCGGCTTTTGTTTCTATCGCAGGCGACGCGGCAGGCTTTTTCTCTTTTTTCTCCGCCTTTTTCTTAGGCTCAGACGGTTTTGGCTTTTCTACGAATTCCAGTATCGCCATCTGCGCGTTGTCCCCGCATCTTTTTTCGATCAGCATGACGCGGGTATAGCCGCCCTTTCTTTCCTTGAATAGCGGGGCGAGCTCGTTAAAAAGTATCTGGACCAGCTTTCTGTCGCGAAGTATGGAATACGCCTTGCGCTGATTTGTCACTGTTTTTTCTTTTCCGAATGTTATCAGCCTGTCAGCCAGGCGCGAAGTCTCTTTTGCCTTTGTCTTTGTGGTGCGGATGCTCTTGCTTATAATGAGCCCTGAAACCAGGCTTCTGAGAGTCGCCTTATAGTGGCTCCTTTGCCTTCCAAATCTTACGCTGTGCCTATGATGCCTCATTGTATGATCACCTCTGAATCTAAATCCCAAACAACTTGACACTTAAGACAATGTTACAAGTGTAAAGTTGTTGAAATTGGTTTTGGTTAAGGAATCCGCGATTTATTTTTTTGCTTTCGGGAGTTCCATTCCAAGCGAAAGCCCCATGCCTTCCAGTATCTCTGATATCTCCTGAAGAGACTTTTTGCCGAAATTCCTGTACTGGAGCATCTCCTGCTCTGTCTTAGCCACAAGTTCCCCGATGGTCTTTATGCGCGCCTCTCTCAGGCAATTTCCGCTCCTCACTGAAAGTTCCAGCTCTGAAACAGGTAGTTTAAGCTTATCTATCAATTCCTTGTTTTCCTGGGTCGCCTCTTCCTGGGCCTCATCTTCCACCACGATCTGTCCGAATTTCATAAACACTTCGAGGTGCTTATGCAATATATGCGACGCGTAAAGAACCGCATCCTTTGGTTCCATGCTCCCGTTCGTCCATATCTCAAGTATAAGCTTGTCGTAATCTGTGATCTGCCCCACCCTGGTGTTTTCCACATGATAACTTACCCTTCTTACAGGCGCGAATATGGAATCAACCGGTATCACGCCTATTGCCTGGCCTTCTTTTTTATTTTTTTCCGAAGGCACAAAACCCCTCCCTCTTCCGATCTCGAGTTCCATGCTGAAACTGGCGTCCTTTGTAAGGGTCGCGATATGAAGGTCGGGATTTACTATCTCCACTGTCTCATCGGAGACTATGTTTTTTGCCGTGATCTCCCCTTTTTTAGACGCCTTTAATCTGAGTATCTTCGGGATACGCGATTCAGATTTAAGTATCAGCTGTTTTATGTTCAAAATAATCTGAGGTACGTCTTCAAGCACGCCCGGTATCGTGGAAAATTCATGCAGGACACCGTCTATCTTTACCGAGGTTACGGCAGATCCTTCTATGGAGGATATAAGGATACGCCTCAATGAATTTCCTATTGTGGATCCAAAGCCTCTTTCGAACGGCTCTGCGACAAATTTCCCGTACATCTTGGAGTAACTGGCCTCGTCGCATTCCAGTCTTTTAGGCATCTCGAAAGTCTTCCAGCTTATTCCCATTGTCCCTCTCCTTTATTTAGAGTATAACTCTACTATCAACTGCTCTTTTATATCAGCTGCGATGTCGCTTCTTTCAGGAAGCCTTGTAATCTTTGTTTTAAGGCCTTCTTTATCCACCTCGATCCATCCGGGAAAACCGTGGTCTTTTAACTTTTCCATGGAATCCTTGACCCTTTTCACGGTCTTCTCTTTCTGCCTTATAACCAGGATATCCCCTGTTTTTACAGAATACGAAGGGATGTCTACTTTTCTATTATTCACAAGTACGTGGCCGTGCATCACCATCTGCCTGGCTCCCGGCCTTGAAGAAGCAAATAGAGACCTGAACACCACATTGTCCAGTCTTCTCTCCAAAAGCTCCAGGAGTTTTGAACCGGTAACGCCCTTTGAGCGGCTGGCTGTCTTGAAATATTTCCTGAACTGGCGTTCCAGTACACCGTAAGTCTTTTTCACCTTCTGTTTCTCTCTTAACTGCAGGCCGTAGTTCGAATGCTTGACCCTCTGGCCTTTTCCGTGCTGGCCGGGCGCATAACTCCTTTTATCAAAACCGCATTTATCAGTGTAGCACCTTTGGCCTTTTAAAAAAAGTTTTGAACCCTCGCGTCTACATACCCTGCATGATGATGCTGTATACCTTGCCATGTATTCTCCTTATACCCTGCGCTTCTTGGGCGGCCTGCAGCCATTATGCGGAACAGGCGTAACATCCCTTATGGCGCTTATGTGTAACCCCGCTGCCTGTATTGCCCTTATAGCGGATTCCCTGCCTGAACCAGGGCCTTTTACAAAAACCTCGACATCCTTTAGTCCGTGTTCAACCGCCTTTTTAGCGGCGTCGCTGGCAGTCACCTGCGCGGCAAAAGGGGTTGACTTCTTGGAGCCGGTAAACCCCACAGACCCGCAGCTGGCCCAGACTATGGTATTGCCCTGCCTGTCGGTTATAGTCACTATCGTATTATTAAAAGTTGCCAGGATGTGGGCTATGCCTGTCGTGATATTTCTGGCGACCTTCTTTTTTGCTGGTTTTGGTTTTGCTTTTTCCTGCTCTGCCATAAGTTCTCCTTTTATGTCCTGGCTTATTTCTCCGACGCTGCCGGTGCTGGCGCCTTTGTGGCCTTTCTGGTAACGCCCACTGTCTTCCTCGGGCCTTTTCTTGTCCTTGCGTTCGTCTTGGTCCTCTGGCCCCTTACCGGCAGAGACTTCCTGTGTCTCAATCCCCTGTAGGACCCTATATCTATAAGTCTTTTTATATTCTGGGAAATTTCTCTTCTGAGATCGCCTTCAACCTTGTATTCCTTCTGGATAATGGCTGCTATCCTCGAAACCTCTTCTTCTTTCAGGTCCTTGGCCCTTGTGTCAGGGTTCACCCCGGCCTGTTTCAGTATCTTATTGGACGCGGGCCTGCCTATCCCATAAAGATATGTTAAAGATATCTCTATCCTTTTTTCTTTCGGTAAATCAATACCAGCTATTCTAGCCATAGATATTATCCCTGCCTCTGTTTATGCTTCGGGTTTGAACAGATTATCCTTACCACGCCTTTGCGTTTTATGATCTTGCATCTGTCGCAGATTACCTTTATGGACGCTTTTACTTTCATCTCAACTCCTTGCTATTTAGCCCTGTACGTGATTCTTCCTCTTGTAAGGTCATAAGGCGAAAGCTCCATCTTCACCTTATCTCCGGGAAGTATTTTTATAAAATTCATCCTCATTTTGCCTGAAACATGCGCAAGCACTTTATGGCCGTTCTCCAGTTCCACCCTGAACATCGCATTCGGCAACGACTCCACAACAGTGCCCTCAACCTCTATCGCATCTTCTTTAGGCATATCGCACCTCGCTATGTCAGTATCTTAGGCCCATCGCCTGTGATCGCTATAGTGTGTTCAAAATGGGCTGATAATTTTCTATCCCTGGTAACAGCTGTCCAGCCGTCGCTCAGTATCTCTACCTCGTAATCCCCTTCATTTATCATAGGCTCTATCGCAAACACCATGCCGTTTTTCAATCTCGGGCCAGCGCCCTGTTTTCCGAAATTCGGTATCTCCGGCTCTTCGTGCAGGCTTTTGCCTATGCCGTGTCCCACGAACCCCCTTACCACTCCGTAACCATGGGATTCTGCCAGTGTCTGTATTGCGTTTGAAATATCAAAGAGCCTGCTGGATTCCCTTGCCTTTTCTATACCGAGATACAGGGCCTTTTCTGTAACCTCTATCAATGCTAGTGCCTTTTCAGCAACCCTGTCTCCAACAGCTACTGTAATGGCGCTATCCGCGTAATACCCGTTCTTTTCAATGCCTACATCTATGCTTAATATATCCCCGTTAGATAACCTGACATCCCCTGGGATACCATGCACCACCTGTTCATTCAGGGACGTGCATATGACTCCGGGAAAACCCCTGTATCCTTTAAAAGCAGACCTGGCGTTTGATTTTTTTATTATCTCGTCTGCCTTTCTGGCAAGATCAGCGGTTGTCACTCCAGGCTTCGCGGCCCTTTTCAGTTCCTCCATGATCAGCTTAACCACGCACCCGGATTCAGATATAAGCTTGATCTCTATTTCCGACTTTATGTCTATCATATAAAGCGTAAAACCCCGCGCTTTACGTTTTACGCCAGTATCGCGGCCAGCTGTTTGTAAACCTCTTTCGCGTCCAGGTCGCCGGACAACTCTTTAAGTATGCCCTGCGCGCTGTAATAATCTATAAGCTCTTTTGTCTGGTTCTCGTAGACCTCGAGCCTTTTCTCTATGGTCTCTTCGCTGTCGTCTTTTCTCTGGTAAAGCTCCACACCGCATTTATCGCAAATGCCTTGTTTCTTAGGCGGCATATTCACTATATGATAATTCGCCCCGCATTTGGGGCACAGGCGCCTGCCTGTAAGCCTTTTTATTACAGTAGAGATGCTCGTCTTAAAATAAAAAACTATATCCACTGCGAGCTTCAGCTTTTTCAATTCAGCGTCTATCTTTTTCGCCTGGTACACTGTCCTTGGAAAACCGTCCAGGATAAAATCGTTCTTTTTGCCGGAGGATTTTATCGTATCCAGCATCATCTGGATTACAATATCATCCGGCACCAGCTCGCCTTTTTCCATAAAGGCCTTTGCCTTTTTTCCTATATCAGTGCCTCTCTTTACATTTTCCCGCAGGATATCGCCTGTAGAAAGATGCAGGAAACCTAATTTTTCAGAGAGCATAACCGCCTGGGTGCCTTTGCCTGCCCCGGGAGGGCCTAATAAAACTATTCTCATAATATATAATTAACGCCTTCCTCTTATTCTGCCCTTCTTAAGAAAACCTTCATAATGCCTCATCAAAAGCTGGGATTCCACAGCGCGCATTGTATCGAGCATTACCCCGACCACTATAAGAAGCGCTGTGCCGCCGAAAAAACTGGCTATTAAATACGGTATCTTAAGCCACGCTCCGAGCATATCAGGAAAAACAGCTATGAACGCAAGAAATATCGCGCCCGGAAGAGTGATCCTCGTCATTATAAAATCAAAATATTCCGCGGTGGGCCTGCCTGGCCTTACGCCAGGCACAAAGCCTCCGTATTTCTTCATGTTGTCAGCCACGTCAGCTGGATTGAACGTTATGGCTGTATAAAAATAAGCGAAGAATATAATTAATACGCTGTAAATAACAGTGTATAAAATCTGGCCTCTCATCAGGTTTTCCGCGAATCTCTGAAGGCCCGCATTCGGGATAAACCCTGCGACCGTGGCAGGGAAAAGTATTATAGACTGCGCGAATATTATAGGTATTACGCCTGCCTGATTTACCCTGAGCGGTATGTATGTGCTCTGGCCTCCGTACACCTTTCTGCCCACTATCCTTTTGGCGTATTGCACAGGGATCTTTCTCTGGCCCTGCGTGACTAATATAACAGCTACCACCACCGCAACGCCTATAGCCGCCATGAAGGCAAGCGTAAAAAAAGGATATTTAATTACGCTTTTTTGAGGGACAAATATCAATGTAAAAACCTGTTCCAGCGCTGTAGGCAATCTGGAAATAATACCGGCTGTGATTACGAGCGATATCCCGTTTCCTATGCCGTGCTCCTGGATCTGCTCGCCTATCCACATTATAAAAGCCGTGCCTGTAGTAAGGGTAACCACCGTAAGGAACCTGAAACCCCATCCCGGATTATCCACGATCTGCAAACCCTGAAATCTCGCGGGGTTTTCAAGCCACACGCTTATAAAATACGCCTGAATAACAGAAAGCACTATAGTGCCGTACCTCGTATACTGGATCATTTTACGCCTGCCAGCCTCGCCTTCCTTTGAAAGCTTCTCTAAGTAAGGCACCACTGTCACCAAAAGCTGCAATATGATGGAGGCCGATATATAAGGCATTATGCCCAGCGCGAATATGGTAAGCCGCGTAAGCGCGCCGCCTGAAAACATATCCATTATGCCAAAAAGTCCGCCGCCCTGGGACCTGGCAACATTATCAAAGAACTGCATCAGCGCCGTGCCGTTAACCCCTGGCGTGGGTATATAAGCGCCTATCCTGTAAATGGCTAAAAGCAGGAGCGTGATGAATAATTTTCTTCTAAGGTCAGGTATCCTGAAAGAATTTACAAATGCCTGGAGCATGTATTATGCTACTCTCCCTAAGTATTTTTATTTATAAGCTCGCATTTCCCGCCCATTGCCTTTATTTTTTCTTCGGCTGATTTTGAAAATGCGTGGGCCTTTATATGAACAGGAACCTTGATCTCGCCTTTACCGAGTATCTTTAAAAATCCTACAGAACCTTTTATAATGCCTCTCTCCTTTAATAGTTCAGGAGTTATGGACGCCTCTTTTTTAAGCCTTGAAAATATTTCCAGGTTCACTATAGCGCAGCCAGGCCTCGGCCTTTTCCTGAAACCTCTTTTAGGCAGTCTTCTTATAAGAGGCATCTGGCCGCCCTCAAAACCCGGAGACCTCCCGGCGCCTGAGCGCGACATCTGGCCTTTATGGCCCCTTGTGGAGGTCTTGCCGTGCCCTGAACCAGGCCCCCTGCCCACTATTTTCCTTTTTTTTCTAGCCCCTACCGCAGGCCTTAAATCCTGTATCTTCATATTAATCCTCTTCCCCGCTGTCCCTCTCCAGCCGCAATCTCTGCAAACCGTCAATAGTGGCCTTAGTCACATTTATGGGGTTGGCAGAGCCTAAAGACTTGGTAAGTATATCTTTTATCCCTGCTGCGTCGCATATCGCGCGCACAGAACCTCCTGCGATAACGCCCGTACCTTCAAGAGCCGGCTTTAAAAGCACCTTTGCCGCCCCGAACTTGCCCATTACCTCGTGAGGTATGGTCTTTCCCCTTACAGGAACCTTAAAAAAATTCTTCTTGGCGTTGGAAAGCGCCTTTCTTATGGCGTTCGCAACCTCGTTGGCCTTGCCATACCCGCAGCCAACAGTGCCGTTCCCGTTTCCCACGGCAATCAAAGCGGTGAATGAAAATCTCTTCCCGCCCTTTACAACCTTCGCAACCCTATTGATAGCTATGACCTTTTCTATATATTGCTCTTCCTGAGCCGCGTCAAGTCTCTGCGCTAATCTCTCTTTTGCCTGGATCCTCTCTGCCATTTTATCCTCTCTTTAAAATTTCAAGCCTGCTTCTCTTGCCCCGTCCGCGAGCGCCTTTATCCTGCCGTGATACAGATAACCGCCTCTATCAAACACGATCCTGGAGATGCCTTTCTTGGACACTTCCTTTGCCGCGTACGCGCCCATCTTTTTCGCAGCGTCTATATTCCCGCCCTTTGCCCCGAATTCTTTTTTGAAAGAGGCGTCCCCGGTGGAAAGCGAAAGCAGGGTATGTTGCGCCATGTCATCCACAAACTGGACATAAATATTATTATGGCTTCTGTGCACAATGAGCCTGGGTATCTCTTTTGTGCCGGACAGTTTTTTTCTTATCCTGTAATGCCTGGTTATCCTGCCTAATTCTGACTGGCTTCTAATCTTCCTTCTCATTATTTTTCGGTGCCTCCGACTGCCTTGCCTGCTTTCTTTCTGACAAATTCGCCTAAATATCTTATGCCCCTGCCTTTATAAGGTTCAGGCTCGAAAAACCCTCTTATCTCAGCCGCGGCCTCGCCCACAAGCGCCTTATCAATGCCTTCTATGATAATGTGCGCCGGCTTTGGAGGCGTCTTTATGGAAATCCCTTCCGGAATAGGGTAAACTACCTGGTGCGAAAATCCTAAATTCAGGGTAAGTTTTTTGCCATCTGACTGGCCGCGATAACCAACCCCCACTATCTCAAGCGTCTCAGTGTAACCAGCGCTCACGCCCTTTATCATGTTGTTTATGTATGCCCTGGCGAGGCCGTGCATACTGGACGCTATCTTGCCTTCTTTTGATCTCTTGACAGAAACGCTGGAATTATCCACGGTTACTGTTATGTCCTGAGGAAGGCCCCATTCCAGTTTTCCTTTCGGCCCTTCCACATAGACCCTGCCAGCGTCAATCTTAATCTTTACTTTATCCGGGATCTGTATTGGTTTCTTGCCTATTAATGACATCCTGTTTCTCCCGCTTTATCGCGCCAAACAACTTGACACTTATAACATTGTCACAAGTGTCAAGTTGTTACCACACGTAACAAAGAACCTCGCCGCCTGTCTGCATCTCCCGCGCCTGGGTATCTGTCACTATGCCCCTGGATGTGGATAAAATAGCTATGCCGAGCCCGCCAAAGACCTTTGGTATGCTGTCTTTTTTTGCGTAAATCCTCAAGCTGGGCTTTGATATCCTCGAGAGCCCTTTAATAACAGGTTCCTCGTATCTGGTGTATTTAAGATAAACCCTTAAAACGCCCTGTTTTTTATCATCTATAAATTTAACATCCTTTATGTATTTCTCCCTTTTTAGGATATTCATCATCTCTTCGCATATCCTGGAAAAAGGCATATCCACCTTTGTCTTGCTCGCCATGTTACCGTTTCTTATTATCGTTAATGCGTTGCTTATAGGATCAGTTAGATTCATCAATCAGCTCCATATGTTATTACCAGCTCGCTTTTGTCACGCCCGGTATATCCCCGCGCGACGCCATTTCCCTGAAACACAGGCGGCATACCTGAAATTTCCTGAGGTAAGCCCTGGGCCTGCCGCACAGTTTGCACCTGTTATATTTTCTGACCTTGAACTTAGGTGTCATTTTTTGTTTCGCTATTAAACATTCCTTTGCCATGTGTTCCCTCTTTTAACGGTGCCAGGCACCAGTGCCTGGCACCGAACAATTATTTTGCCGTGAACGGCATGCCGAACAGTTTCAGCAGCTCGTAAGATTCGTCCTTAGAATCTGATTTTATATTTATTATGATGTCCATCCCCTGTATCCTCTGGACCTTGTCAACGTCTATTTCAGGGAATATAGACTGTTCCTTTATGCCCAGTGAATAATTTCCTTTTTCGTCAAAAGAATTCGGTGACACTCCCCTGAAATCCCTGATCCTGGGAAGCGCTATGTTCAAGAGCCTGTCTAAGAATTCGTACATCCTGGCGCCCCTGAGCGTTACCTTGCATCCCACGGGAAGGCCTTTTCTTATTTTAAAATTCGCGATGGCCTTCTTTGCCCTTGTCATAACGGGTTTCTGCCCCGATATGTTTGCCATGTCAGCCATTGCCTGTTCAACAATCTTTATATCCTCTCTGCCCGCGCCTACGCCCATATTTATAACTATCTTCTGGACCGCGGGTGCCTGCATATTGTTCTTGTATCCGAACTTCTTGGATAATTCCGGCACTATGGATTTTCTGTAATTCTCTAATAATCTCGGCGTCATAGGATTTCCTTGCACTTCTTGCAGATCCTGACCTTTGTGCCGTCCGAGAGCTTCGTAAACCCCACCCTCGCGGGCTTGGAACATTTCTGGCACACAACCATTAAATTGGATATATCCACAGGGCTTTCCTTATGCATGATGCCGCCCTGCTGCTGGTCATTTGTTTGCCTGCGGCTGTGCTTTTTCACCATATTTATGCCCTGGACCAGGGCCTTGCCCTTGGCGGGAAAAACAGTAAGGATCTTTCCTGTCTTTCCGCTGTCCCGTCCGGCTAATATCTTAACTATGTCGTTCTTTTTTACCCTCACTTATATTACCTCCGGAGCCAGTGAAATGATCTTCATAAAATTCTTATCCCTTAGCTCCCTTGCCACAGGCCCGAAAATCCTCGTGCCTCTCGGGTTAAGCTGCGGATCTATGATAACAATGGCGTTTGAATCAAATCTCAGGTATGACCCGTCAGGCCTCCTTAATGCGTTGACTGTCCTCACTACCACTGCCTTCACAACCTCTCCTGCCTTTACCATGCCGTCCGGAGACGCCTCTTTTATGTTGGCGGTTATGATATCGCCGACCTCCGCGATCCTTCTGCCATGCCGTCCGATTACGCCGATGCACGAGGCCCTTTTCGCGCCTGTATTATCCGCCACATCAAGTATGGTACGCATTGTGATCATTTCAATACCTCTACCAACCGCCATCTCTTGTTTTTCGAGAGAGGCCTTGTCTCTTCAATCCTTACCTTGTCGCCCACCTTCGCTTCTTTTTTCTCGTCATGCGCCATGACCTTTGTGGATTTCGATATCACGCGGTTATAAAGCGCGTGCTTCGTAGTCCTGTCCAGCCTGACCACAATGGTCTTTTCCATCGAATCACTCACTACAATCCCTGTCTTCTCTTTTCTCTTCGACCTTGCTTCCATATTTTATTTCCTCATTTCGCTTAAAACAGTCATTATCCTGGCTATGTCGCGCCTGGCGTCCTTTATGCCGCTTGGTTTTTCTATGCGGCCTGTTTCTTTCTGCAGGACCATCTCGTAGAGAGATTTTTTGAGCGCCAATATCTTATCTTCCAGTTCCTGCATAGACAATCCTCTTAAATCAGCTACCTTTAACATCTCGCCCTCAATGTTTTTTTCTTGTGACAAACCTTGTCTTAAAAGGGACCTTGGATGCGGCAAATCTCAGGGATTCTTTCGCTATCTCCTCGGCAACTCCGCCAAGCTCAAAAATCATCCTGCCCCTTTTAACCACGCTGACCCAGAAGAGCGGCATGCCCTTGCCTTTACCCATCCTGGTTTCAGCAGGTTTCTTCGACACTGATTTATCAGGAAACGCCCTTATCCAGAGCTTTCCTGTCCCTTTAAGATTTCTCATTACGCATACCCTGCACGCCTCTATCTGTATATTGGTAAGCCACCCGTTATCCAGCGCCTGCAGGCCGTATTCCCCGAAAGAGATATCAGAGCCTTTATAAGAAACGCCTTTGCGTCTGCCCCTCTGATATTTCCTGAATTTTACCCTCTTTGGCATCAACATAATATATAGTCACCTTTGAATTCCAACAACTTGACACTTATAACAATGTCACAAGTGTCAAGTTGTTGATGTTTCGCTAGTATTAGTATCTTTCTCGCTTACTGCCTTTATCTTTTGCGTCTTCTTTACCAGAATTTCTCCAAGGCATATCCATACCTTTACGCCTATGAGGCCGTAAACAGTATGCGCCTCGCTAAACCCGTAATCTATGTCAGCCTTTATGGTCTGTAAAGGCACCTTGCCTTCCATATATTTTTCAGACCTGGCTATCTCAGCCCCGTCAAGCCTGCCTGCGCAGCGTATCTTTATGCCCTGGGCGCCGGCTGTCATTGCCTGCTGTACAGCCTTTTTCATCGCCCTCCTGAAACCAACCCTTTTTTCCATCTGGAACGCGATATTTTCAGAAACGAGCTGCGCTGAAATAGCGGGTTCCTTTACTTCCTTTATATCGATCTGTAATTCCTTGTCCACTATTCCCCTAAGATCGTCTCTTAACCTGTCTATCTCAGCGCCTTTTCTTCCTATTATTACGCCCGGCCTGCCGCTGTGAATTATTATCCTGACCCTGTTGGATGCCCTCTCTATCTCTATCTTGGCTATAGCTGCCTGCATCAGGTTCTTTTTTATGTGCTTCCTTATATTGGCGTCCTCCACAAGAAGCCTGCCAAAGTCCTTTTTTCTCGCGAACCACCTGGAGTTCCAATCCCTTATATAACCCAGCCTGAAACTATACGGATGTACTTTTTGTCCCAAAGTTTATTTCTCCTTTGCTTTTGCCTTGCGTTTTGGCTCTTTTTTCTTTTCCTCATGCTGTGCTGGAGCTGTAACTGCCTTTTCCTTTATCTTAGACGTTTTCTTTTCTTTCTTATCCTGCTCCGCGACTGATTTTTTCTCAAGGACTTTTATCTGATCCAGTTCAAGTATGATATGTGTGGTCCTGTGCAGGAATTCCGTAGCCCTGCCCATGGACGCTGCCCTGAACCTCTTAATAATAGGGCCCTGGTCAGCCTTGATCATAGAGATATAAAGACTGGACGCGGGTATGTGAAAACGCTTATCAGCGCTATCCACAGCTGACCTTAAAACCCTTTTTATGTAAAGGCACGGCCTCTTGTTAAGATGGCTGAGAAGCGCGTCTGCCTTTACCGCAGACATACCTCTCACCAGGTCCATTACCTTCCTGACCTTTCTTGTGCCTATCCTGATATATTTTGCGCTTGCCTTAGTAATCATATTATGTCTTATCCATTGACTGTTCTGTGTGAGCGCCGTGCTTTTTAAACATCCTGGTAGGCGAAAACTCCCCCAGCTTGTGGCCTACCATGTTCTCTGTTATAAAAACAGGTATGAATTTCCTGCCATTGTAGATCGATACAGTGGCGCCGACAAATTCAGGCGTTATGGTGGAGCGGCGGGACCATGTCTTTATGGGCCTTCTGTCTCCCCTGGCCTGCAGTTCTTTTACAAGATTCAATAATTTTTCGTCTACAAACGGGCCTTTTTTTAAGGATCTGCTCATTGCTCTCCTATGCGGTTACGATCTGGCTCTTTCGCCTCTTGACAATATATCTATCCGACTGTTTTTTCTTCCTGGTCTTGAACCCTTTTGCTATCATTCCCCACGGAGAAGTCGGGTGCCTGCCTCCTGAAGATTTTCCTTCGCCTCCGCCCATTGGATGGTCAACCGGATTCATTGCCACGCCTCTCACTCTGGGCATGCGGCCAAGCCATCTTGACCTTCCTGCCTTGCCTAAGGAGACAGTGTCATGCTCTATATTGCCGAGCTGGCCTATTGTGGCCATGCAATCCAGGTCTACAAGCCTTACTTCTCCTGAAGGCAGTTTCACGTGCGCGTATATATTTTCCTTCGCGAGTATCTGCGCGTACGAGCCGGCAGACCTTACTATCTTCCCGCCTGTGCCTTTTTTGAATTCCAGGTTATGTATGGGTATGCCGGGCGGTATATTCCTGAGCGTCGTAGTATTGCCTGGTTTTATCTCTATATCCTGCATGCTTGAAATGACAGTATCGCCCACGTTTAATCCGTTCGGCCAGAGTATATAGCTCTTATCATTATCTTCGTATTTTATCAGGGCTATCCTGGATGACCTGTTAGGGTCATATTCTATAGATACCACCTTTCCAGGCTTATCGAACTTATTCCTCCTGAAATCCACTACCCTGTATCTCCTCTTGTGGCCTCCGCCTATCCACCTGGTCGTGACCCTGCCCTGGTTATTCCTGCCGCCTGTTTTCTTTATAGGCTCTGTCAGGGATTTTTCAGGGTTTTTGGCGGTGATCTCTTTGTAATCAGAGATGGCTGTCCATCGTAATCCCGGGGATCTTGGTTTATATTGTTTAATGCCCATCTTTTCCTTATCCGCTTTTAAGTCGTTGCTATTTCTATCTTATCGCCCTGTTTAAGCGTAACTATTGCCTTTTTCCAATCAGGGGACTTGCCTTCTTTATATCTTACGCGCCTCCACTTGCCGCGCACCTTCACGGTATTCACCTTAGTGACCGTGACATTATATATATCTTCCACTGCCTGTTTTATCTGGATCTTGTTGGCGTCGCCAGAGACATGAAACAGGTATTTATTATCAGCCAGCATCCCTGAGCCTTTTTCAGTCCTCAGTATATTTTTTAGTATATCGTAAGAGGTTTTCATTTTGCCTTAAGCCTTTTCACGATCGCGTCGTGCGTTTCCTTTGAAAAAACTATTTTTGAATTCGACAGCACGTCGTACGTATTAAAATCGCTGCAGCGCCTGAGCGTCATATTCTGTATATTCCTGCAGCTCTTTATCATATTCTGGTTTTCGCCCGCGTATAAAAAAAGTACCCTCTGCCTGTACGCCTTCAGGGACTCCATGAGCTTCGCGATATCAGCTGTCTTCGGCTGTTTCATGTCCAGGTCTTTTTCAAGCACCATTATTTCGCTATCCTTTGATTTCGCGCTAAGGCTGGATATGAGCGCTATCCTCTTTGTCTTTTTCGGCATATCGTATCCAAAATCCCTGGGCAAAGGTCCGAATATGGTACCGCCGTGCCTCCACAGCGGAGATCTTGTGGATCCCGACCTCGCCCTGCCTGTGCCTTTCTGCCTCCAGGGTTTCTTGCCTCCGCCTCTTACAAGGCCTTTTGTCTTAGTGGACGCGTTGCCCTGTCTGGCATTTGCCCTGTACATCTGTATGATTTCATGGAGAAGCGGCTTATTGACCTTTGCGCTAAAAATATCCGGGTCAAGCTTGAATTTATCAACCTTTTTACCTGAAAGGCTGTAAACATCCGCTACCGGCGCTTCGCTATTCTCAGTCTTGGTCTCTTTTTTAGTCTTAACCATTGTAGCTGTCAGCTGTCAGCCTTCAGCTGTCAGCTGCTGATAGCTGACCGCTGATAGCTGATAGCTCATTATTTTTTCTTCGCGCTCTTTATTTCCAGGTATCCATTGCGGCAGCCTGGCACTGCGCCTTTTACAAGCAATATATTCTTATCCTTTAGAACCTTTACTATCTGAAGGCTCTGCAAGGTCTTTCTCGCGTTACCCATATGGCCTGGAAATCTTTTTCCTCTGGGAACATTCTTGCGGCATCCTCTTCCGCCTGCCGTGGAACCTATGCCTCCCGGAGCGCGGTGAAACATGGACCCGTGGCCTCCCGGGCCTCCTTTAAAATGATGACGCTTAACAGCTCCCTGAAAACCTTTACCTATAGAAGTGCCTGTTATATCAACAAAATCCTTTTCCTTGAATATATCTACTGTTATCTGCTGGCCTACTGAAGCCTTGTCCTTGGCGTCAAAGGGTATTTCTTTTACAAACGCGCTTGGCTTCTGTCCCAGCTTTTTATATAGCCCGAGCTGAGGATTAGGGACATTTTTTTCTTTTTTAGAGCCGAAACCCATCCTGACCTTAGCGTCTGAAACAGTAAGCACTGTGCATGGGCCTGCCTCAATAACAGTTACAGGCACGTATGCCCCGTCTTCACCGAAAATCTGCGTCATACCAATTTTTTTGCCTAATAATCCGACCTTCATATTTACCTTTGCTACTCGACTCGGCCGCACCGCGGCCTCGCTCGAAGAATATTGTTCGAGCGATCGTATCGGCTCACCATGTGAGCCAGTCGAGAACTATTTTATTTCCACATCCACGCCTGCGGGCAGATCCAGTTTCCGCAAAGCGTCAATCGTCTTTGCCGTAGGGCTTATGATATCTATCAGTCTCTTGTGCGTCTTCATCTGAAACTGTTCCCTGGATTTTTTATCCACATGAGGAGATCTCAGTACCGTAAAAATCTCTCTCTTGGTCGGAAGAGGCACCGGGCCTGATACCATGGCGCCTGTCCTTTTCGCTGTATCCACTATCTCCAGAGCAGATTGATCTATCAGCTTGTGGTCATACCCTTGCAGTTTTATGCGAATCCTTTGTTCCTGTGCCATTTTACGCTATTATCTCCGATACCACTCCCGCGCCCACTGTGTGCCCGCCTTCCCTGATCGCGAAGCGGAGTTCCTTTTCCATGGCTATGGGGATTATAAGTTCTCCTTCCAGGTCAATGTTGTCTCCTGGCATGACCA
>JAUYDX010000026.1 GCA_030691625.1 Candidatus Omnitrophota bacterium
CAACCTGGCACAATGTTAGTGCCTATAAGAGTTAGGACAAAGACGTTCTAAGGATTGACGGCATAGAGCGTCTTTTTTATTTAAGGCAAAGGGCCTAAAAAATAGGCATAAAGTTTCAGATTTAGAAGAAAGATCAATTGATGAAGATATTGAATAAAGAAATTATAGCCAATAGCCAGGGCATACGCATTGTAAAGATAGATATCCAGTCTCCGGATATCGCTAAAAAGGCTCAGGCAGGCCAGTTTGTTGTTTTAATGGTAAAAGAAGAGGGGGAAAGAATACCCCTTACCGTAGTAAAAGCTGATCCTGTAAAGGGTGTAGTAACGATTATTGTTCAGGAAGCAGGGCTTTCTACAAAGTTGTTAGGTTGTCTTGAAAAGGGAGATTCTGTTTATTCAATGGTAGGGCCTTTGGGCCATTCTACAGAGATAAAAAAATACGGCAATGTCATATTGGTAGGCGGCGGAGTAGGCATAGCAGAGATATATCCTGTGGCCAAGGCTATGAAAGACGCTGGTAACCATGTTACTAGTATTCTTGGGTCGCGGACAAAAGAACTCTTGATTCTGGAAAGCGAAATGAAAGAGGCGTCGGCAGAGGTGTTAGTGATGACAGACGATGGTTCCTACGGCAAAAAAGGGTTTGTGACTGACAGCCTTAAAGAACTTCTTGGAAAGGCTAAGTATGATTTGGTATATGCTGTAGGGCCCTTACCAATGATGCGCGCAGTTTCCATGGTTACAAAACCTTACGCTATTCATACGCTTGTGTCGTTAAACACTGTAATGGTTGACGGTACTGGTATGTGCGGCTGCTGCAGAGTGAGCGTGGCTGGCGTAACGAAATTTAGCTGTGTGGACGGCCCGGAGTTTGAAGCTGGCGAGGTTGACTGGGAAGAGCTTTTAAAGCGCAATAATATATATGTTGAAAAAGAAAAACATATATGCCGTCTTAATAACATGTAATGGATGAAAAATGAAGAAAGAGCCGGTTAGGGTAAAGGAAAGAGACAGCGCCCTGAGAGTCAAGAACTTTGAAGAGGTAGTCCAGGGTTTTTCTGAACAAGAGGCGCTCGAGGAAGCTGGCAGATGCATTCAATGCAAGAACCCGCTGTGTATATCCGGATGCCCTGTAAAAGTAGACATCAAGACATTTATAAGCCAGCTGACAAAAAAAGATTATGACGAAGCGTATTTTACGATAAGGAAGACTAATGATTTCCCATCTATTTGCGGAAGGGTATGTCCTGCGGAATATCAGTGCCGCAAGACATGCGTTTTTACTAAAAAGGCTGAATCTTTTGCGTCTAAGGAATCGATTAATATCCACTTTCTGGAAAGATTTATAGGAGATCATGGGGCTAAAAAAGGCCTTGAAGCAAAGATATTTAAGAATGAAAAACTGTCTAAATTCAAGGTGGCGGTTGTAGGGTCAGGGCCTGCTGGCCTATGCTGCGCAGGAGAACTTGCAAGAAGCGGGGTAAAGGTTTCTGTGTTTGAAGGGCTTCATAAAACCGGCGGAGTTCTGCGGTATGGTATCCCTCCTTTCAGGCTTCCGAGGAATGTCCTGGATTTCGAGATAGACTCTTTGAAAAAGCTCGGGGTTGAGATAGATCTGAATTTTATTGTTGGAAAAGCAAAAACCATAGACGAACTTTTTAGCGAAGGTTTTTCAGCGATATTTCTAGGGCTTGGCGCAGGCATACCGTATTTTCTTGGTATCCCTGGAGAAAATCTTTGTAATGTCTATTCAGCGAACGAGTTTCTCACCAGAGTAAACTTAATGTCTGCGCATATATTTCCAGCTTACCATACGCCTATTAATATAGGTAAGCATATTGTTGTCATAGGCGGAGGAAATACCGCTATAGACGCGGCTCGCGTAGCTATCAGGCTACAGCATATGAACGCTATAAAGCCAGACACAACTATATCATATAGGCGCACTGAAGCAGAGATGCCTGCACGGAGGCTGGAGATAGAGCATGCAAAGGAAGAGGGGATTAAATTTGATATTTTGATAAAACCTGAAGAGTTTACAGGAGACGAAAAAGGATTTGTCAGCAAAATGCGCTCTTCAAGATGCGAACTCGGAGAGCCGGATAATACAGGAAGGCGCAAACCAGTTGTTATCCCGAACAGTTCTTTTGAATCTGATTGCGATCTTGCAGTGATAGCGATCGGGCTTGGCGCCAATCAGATGCTTACTAAGGTCACCCCGCAATTAAAGACCGACAAATACGGCGACGTAATAGTAAACTCAGAAAACATGGAGACCTCTATCAAAGGGGTTTTTGCCGGAGGGGATATTGTAGGAGGCGAGGGCACTGTCATAGAAGCAATGGGTATGGCAAAAAAAGCTGCTTCTGCTATTGTTGAGCATCTTTTAAAAAAAGGAGGAAGAGATGTCTAAGAGAATAGACGAATTTATGGCGAAAGTCATAGAAAGAAATCCTGGCGAACCGGAATTTCATCAAGCGGTACGCGAAGTCGTTGAGTCTGTAATGCCTTTTATAGAAAAGAACCCTAAATACCAGAAGGCAAAGATTTTGGAGCGTATGACTGAACCTGAAAGAGTCATAATGTTCCGCGTGCCTTGGCTGGATGATAAGGGCGAGGTCCAAATGAACAGGGGCTATCGCATACAGATGTCGAGCGCAATAGGACCTTATAAAGGCGGCCTTAGGCTGCACCCAAGCGTAAACCTCAGTATTTTAAAATTTTTGGCGTTTGAGCAGGTATTCAAAAATAGTTTAACTACGCTTCCAATGGGCGGCGGAAAGGGCGGATCTAATTTTGACCCGAAAGGTAAATCAGATAATGAAGTAATGAAATTCTGCCA
>JAUYDX010000027.1 GCA_030691625.1 Candidatus Omnitrophota bacterium
TTTTCCTGTTTGTCTTTTTCAGACTTACCTTTAAAAGACTGAATCACGCATCCTTCCACATGCTTCTTAAAAATCTCGCTTTCTACTCGATAGAGAGCGCCGATAATAGAATGTATCTGGGTAAGTATATCTACGCAGTACCTTTTATCCTCGATCATCCTCTGTATGCCCCTAACCTGGCCCTCGATCTTTTTAAGGTATTCGAGCTGGCTTTCATGGGTGGTAATCTGTTTCATGGTATATCCCCCTTTCTGATACAAGTATACCATACCCCCCTACCCTATGTCAAGGAAAAACTGATATCTTTTAAAAATTTATCCCTGCCAAATTCTTCGATCAATAACGCGAGCCTCTGTTTCGGGTTAGCGTGTTTTTTATAGAACCCTACGACTTTTTCTACTAAGGACAAAACCTCGTTTTCTGTAAAAATCCTGTCCAATTTAAAACCAGGCCTGGGCGTCTTGCCGCTGCACCCTCCCAGATAGATGGTAAAACCTATTCTTTTTTCAGGCGATGCCGGGTCAACCTGGCCATGTATCCCTATTTCTGACACCTGGGGCCGCGTGCAGCCATTGGGGCATCCGGAAATAGCTATCTTGAATTTGTGCGGGAGATCCATGCCGCACTTTAATCCCAGCTCTTTTTCTATCCTGTCATAAAGTGAAAATGTATCCACAAGGCCTGACTTACACCAGTTATTCCCGGGGCAGCACGTGGTAGTCCTCATCCTGGGACCTGACGCGCCTGTCTCAATACCCAGGGATTTCACCCGCCTTTCTACCTCGTCTATATCAGCGAATCTTATGAACGGGATCTCAATGCCCTGTCTTGTGGTGGCGTGCGTAAAACCTTTTCCATAATCCCCTGCTAACTTCGCGATACCCTCGAGGTGGATTTTTTCAAAAACAGCGTGAGGCATCTTTAGCCTCAAGACGAAAAACCCGTCCTGTTTCTGCCTCAGAAACCCTCGTTTTTTCAACGCTTCATAATCAATGTTATCCATGGTTATCCTCTCTTTATCCAATATAGTAGATGTAGGGCAGGTTTAAACCTGCCCTACATCTACATCTTAGTTAAGCCGCATCTAAAGCCCTTTTTACGCCGCGAATCGTTTTTTCAATATCAGCCCTGGTATGGCTGAAAGAGAGAAAATTCGTCTCGAATTCAGACTGCGCGAAATATACTCCTGATTCCAGAAGCCTTCCGTAAAACCTCTGAAACTGCTTTTTCTCTTTGAATCTCAGGCTGAACATGGAACCGAAATTCTCCACATCCAGCTCAATATTACTCGCCCTTGCCGATTCCCTGACCGATTCGGAAAGATACTCTGTCAGTTCGCCAAGCGAGCTGTATTTATCTTTTAATTTTTCGAGTTCTCTCAGGGTTGACAGGCCTGACTGCATTACTACCGGATTTCCGGCAAACGTAGACGCCTGGTAGACCTCGCCCAGAGGCGCAAGATGATTCATTATCTCTTGTCTCGCCCCATACGCCCCTATGGGTAAACCCCCTCCGATAATCTTGCCGAGAGAAATGATATCAGGGGTAATGCCTAATTTCCGGCTTAAGGAACCGAAATCAAAACGAAATCCTGTTATGACTTCATCCGCTATCAATAAGGCCCTGTTTTTCGCAGTGACAGCCCTTAGATATTTTAAAAAATCAATATCCGGAGATATTACCCCGTAATTTCCGCCGCACGGCTCGAATATCACAGCTGCTATCTCGTTTCTGTGTTTTTTAAAAATATTTTCTACTGCTTTTTTATCGCCATATCCTGCCATGAGCGTATCCTTTATATAATTACGCGGCACGCCGGCGCTAGCAGGAAGTCCAAACGTTGCCAGGCCGGAACCAGATTTTACAAGCAGGTAATCCGCGTGGCCGTGATAAGAGCATTCGAATTTAAGAATCTTGTCTCTTTTTGTATACCCGCGCGCCAGTCTCACGGCTCCCATTACAGCCTCTGTGCCGGAATTCACGAATCTTATTTTTGCTATTGATGGAATTGCTTTCAGGATTATCTTTGCCAGCTCTATCTCAAGCCTATTCGTGGCGCCGAAGCTGAGGCCGCTTTTAATTACTTTTTTTATACCTCTTATCACGCCTGGGTGCGCGTGGCCAAGAATGAGGCTCCCCCACGAAAGCACGTAATCTATATAAACCTTTCCATCATAGTCGTAAACCTTTGAACCAAGGCCTTTCTTAATTATCATCGGATCGCATCCTGCATAATTAAAGGCCCGCACAGGGCTATTAACGCCACCCGCAAGATACTTCCTGGCCTCAGCGAATAATTCAGAGTTTATTGTTCTTTTAGCCATTTTGCCACATCCTTTGCGTGATATGTAATTATCAGGTCCGCGCCCGCGCGCCTGATAGAACTCAGTATTTCAAAAACCATTTTTTTCTCATCCCACAAGCCTTGCCTGGCCCCGTATTTCACAAAGGCATATTCTCCGCTTACGTTATAAGCGGCCAAAGGATAATCGAACCTCTGGCGCGCTTCCCTAATAATATCCAGATAACCAAGAGCTGGTTTTACCATCACCATATCCGCCCCTTGTTTTATATCATCGGCTATCTTTTTAAGAGCCGACTCTCCATCAGTAAAATCAAGCTGATACGATCTTCTATCGCCAAACCTAGGGCTAGAATCCGCTGCATTGCGAAAAGGCCCATAGAAATTAGAAGCGAACTTCGCAGAGTACCCCATGATCTTTTTATCTTTAAAACCATTTTTATTTAAAGTTCCCCTTATGGCTGAGACCTGGTTTTTTGCCATAGCTGAAGGCGCTACCCAGTCTGAGCCTGCTTCAGCGTGTGACAAGGCTATCTTCGAGAGGGCTTCGAGCGTCTTTTTATTGTCCGGCGTTTTTTTGTCTTTTTTCAGCACCCTGCAGTGGCCGTGTGTTGTATATGCGCATAAACATACATCAGTAATGACAATAATATCATTAAATTCCTGTTTGATCTTTTTTATCGCGGCGGTGATAACATTATTTTTTGCGTAAGCGCCGGCCCCATCAGAACTTTTCTTTACAGGTATCCCGAAAAGTAAAATCTTTTTTATGCCGAGCTGCCTCGTTTCTTCAATGTCTAACAGGAGCTTGTCTATAGAAAACCTGTAAACGCCCGGAAAAGATTTTATAGCGCTCTTTTTATTCACGCCTTCCCGGATAAAATAAGGATAGATAAGGTTATCTTCTTTTATACTTATGCTCATAAATCTTACT
>JAUYDX010000090.1 GCA_030691625.1 Candidatus Omnitrophota bacterium
CAGTCAAGCAATTTAAACAGCCTCTACCCTTACTACTTCCGGGACAGCTTCTTTTAAAGCCCTTTCAACCCCATTTTTCAGCGTCATGCTTGCCATAGGACAGCATCCGCATGCGCCTGTAAGTTTAACCTTTACCACGCCATCTGTAACATCCACAAGCTCTATATCTCCGCCGTCCTGCTGTAAAAACCCTCGTATGTTCTCTATTGCTCTCTCAACTTTTTCTTTCATATCTCCCCCCTTCTTCCCCTAATGTTACAAACAAGTCATACTCGTTTGTAACATAGGTACAAAATTATGATGATTTTGTAACTTTTGTAACCGCGCGTGGTCTTTATTCTATCGGCCTTTCTTTTAAGGCCTTAAATGTTACCCCGGATTCTGCGCCTGGGATAGGGGCTATAGGTTCTGTAAGGAGAAAATCCCCTTTCTCAATCCAGGTCTTTAATTTCTCAGCTATCTCAACTGCCTTTGAATAACTGGAAAGAGCTCCTGTAGGAACATCTTTACCTTTGACGCTAATCTTCCCGCTTTTCAACTGTTTATAATTTACTTCTCCTAAACTGCCTGGTATGCAATTCGGATACGCCTCGCTGTAATCAATTATCTGCGTCCAAATGTCTTCGTCCTTTACTGCTGCATACTTACATATTTCCTCATTTAATATCGGGATAGGAACACCTATGCCTACGGTAAGTGTTACACCGTACCCCTGAAATGTGGTCCCCACTATATAATCAGGTGTCATCTGCTTTAAATCGCCTATTACAGCCAATGTTCCTGCTGGCGCTTGAGGGATGCCGGTATCTTTACGCTTTACAGTGGGAGAATGCTGGGTCCCCTGCCACGCCACATAACCTATGCCGCCTCCAAGAAAAATCTTTGAGCCTATCCCGATTGTCTTATAATACGGGTCGTTAAGCAAAGGAGACAACTGGCCTGCAGAACAATAATAAGCGTTCCCAATATCAGGCCTTAAGGCCCCCATGTAGGTATAAATCATTCTGTCAGAAAGATTCACAGCGCAGTTATAATTCTGATAGACATTTCTCATATTAAAAAGCACTGCTTCATTAAGATCTTTGATATTAATCAAGGTTTCTAATTTTTTGCGCGGATAGCAGTCTGTCCCATACGCTGTAGCTCTAAGCGCGACATCTTTTCCAGCAACTAATTCCTGTATTACGTGGGCCCCGCCGTATTTAAACTCACCAGGGTACACTTTGTTTCTCGGATCGTCATCAGGAATGGCTGTTGCGCCGAGATATAAATCAACAGCTGCAAAACCTGCATACACAGGCACATCGTTCACAGTGACATGACCCCCGCCTAATTTTATCCTTGGCTTTGAATGCCCTATATTGAAGTAGGCGCCGGAAGAACACATCGGGCCGAACGTGCCTGTGGTTACCACATCCACTCTTTCAGCTGTTTTTTTAAGGCCGTCTCTTTCCACAAGGCCTATTATCTCTTCCGCTGTAACAACCACTGCCTTGCCCTGCTTGATTTTTTCGTTTATTTCCTTGATTGTTTTTGCCATGATAAGCTGCCCTCCCTTTCTAATGTTTTAGATCCTATTAAAATTTGTACATATCAGTGCTTAAATATCTTTCCCCTGTATCGCATATAACAGTAACTATTGTCTTGGATTTATTTTCCGGCCTTTTCGCGATTTCCAGCGCCGCGAATACGTTCGCGCCGCTGGAGATACCCGCTAAAACCCCTTCTTCTTTCGCGAGGCGTCTCGCGGTTTCAATAGCCTCTTCGTTTTTGACCTTAAATATCTCATCTATCAAAGCCTTGTCAAGGACGTCAGGCACAAACCCAGCGCCTATCCCCTGGATTTTATGAGGTCCTGGCTTGCCGCCTGAAAGCACAGACGAATCAAGCGGCTCCACAGCTATCACCTTAAAGCCGGGTTTGAGTTTTTTAATCACTTGTCCTACTCCTGTCAAGGTCCCGCCTGTGCCGACTCCGGAAACTAAAATATCAACTTTCCCATCAGTATCTTTCCATATCTCCTCTGCTGTAGTTTTTCTGTGTATTTCCGGATTAGCAGGATTTTTAAACTGCTGCGGCATAAACGCGCCTTTTGTATTTTTTACAAGCTCTTCCGCTTTTTCAATAGCGCCTCTCATGCCTTTTTCGCCAGGAGTCAACATTATTTCAGCGCCGAATAATTTAAGAAGGCTTCTCCTCTCAAGGCTCATTGTCTCAGGCATTGTAATTATAAGTTTATATCCTTTTACAGCTGCTATAAACGCAAGAGCAATGCCGGTATTCCCGCTTGTAGGCTCAATAATTGTCCCGCCTGGTTTTAAGAAACCTTTTTCCTCCGCGTCTTTTATCATTGCGAAACCAATCCTGTCCTTAACGCTGGCGCATGGATTGAAGGATTCGAGCTTTACAAGCACCTCTGCCTCTATTCCTGTTGTTAACTTATTCAGCCTTAACAAAGGCGTATTGCCTATAAGCTCTGTTATATCATTATAAATCTTAGCCATACTAACCCCCTATATAGAATAAGACGCAT
>JAUYDX010000011.1 GCA_030691625.1 Candidatus Omnitrophota bacterium
CTCAACCTCGCAGGTTACCTCGTAGGTAACCTGCGAGGTTGAGGCGGTTAATTGCTGCCAGCTATTGTTCCATTATTCTAAAAAAAACCGGAGAAATCAGGGCTGAAAAAATTACTGTGAATAATACGCCTGGCTGAAAAGTCTTTGTAAGCGAGAAATACGCGAGATAAAAGGTTAGCATCCCGAAAAACGAAAAAATAAATTCCGCCAGAAAACCTTCCCTGTAATATACCTTGTGCTTTATTATTCCGGATGCCAGCCCCGAGCCGCTGTAAAGCATGAGCGTAAGCCAGGGAGAGGAAGACGGCATTATCCCGGCAATCACCCCCGCCAACATCCCGACAGACACCCCCCACACCGGCCCTTTTTTAAGCCCCGCGAAAATTGCCAGAAGAAATAAAAAATTTATATTGAGCGTTGCCGCGCTCTGCAAAAACCCCAGAATCACTGTCCAGACAAATAGCATCATCTTACAACCAGCGCCTCTTCCAGTTTCTTTACGTCTACCTTTGGCTTTACAACCGCGTTAATATATAACCCGCTCGAATCTGTTTCCAGCGACACTATCTCGCCGATCAATACCCCCTTTTCAAAAACCCCGTAAAGCCCTGAAGTAATAACCAGGTCTCCTTTTTTCACATCGCTTCCTATATCCAGGTATTTCATAATAAGCCCTGCCCTCATATTTCCCGCGACCGCGCCCTCTTCTCTCGTCCTCTCCACCATGCCGCTAAAAACAGAATCGTAGTCAGTAATCAGGAGGGCCCTCGATATCCTCCATCCTGTCTCTATCACCCTCCCGGCGAGCCCTGACCCGCTTATCACGATCATTCCTTTTTCCAGCCCGTCTTTTTTGCCCCTGTCTATTATCACGCTGTCACTTAATCCGGTCGGGTCTTTGGCTATGACCATGGCAGGCACGAATTTTCGCTTATCAGACTCCTTAATATCCAGGAACTTCCTGAGGCGTTCATTTTCCAGCCTCGCCTCCCTTAAATTTAAAAGTTCCGTTTCAAGGCCGGACATACTTTCTTTGAGCAGTTTATTTTCCCTGCGCATCTCGCTGAATCCTGCTACGTCGCGAAGCGTATAGACAGACCCCGAGATCACTTTTAAAGGCACTCGCAAAACATCAAGTGTTTTTATGCGGAAATCAGATGAGAAAATCTGGGAGAATATCGCTATAGCGGCTATAAAAATCAGGGCCGCTATTATAGAAAGGTTTTTCTTTAATTTTACCACGCATTATTTTAAATGGTGCCAGGCACCAGTGCCAAGCACTGGTGCCTGGCACCATTTTTTAAACCTAAAAGTCCATCCTGGAGCGCACTGTGACTTTCCTGAGATACTTTATTTCGCTTAAGGTCTTGCCTGTGCCGAGCGCCACTGCTGTCGTGGGATCCTCTGCCACGTGAACCGGAAGCCCTGTCTCTTCGCTTATAAGCTTGTCAATCCCTCTTAGCTGCGAACTCCCTCCTGCCAGCACTATGCCGCGCTCTATCAGGTCCGCTGAAAGTTCCGGCGGCGTCCTCTCCAGCGTCATCCTCGTGGCCTCGAGTATCGCTGAAACAGGCCCAGCCATTGCCTCTCTTATTTCCTCGCTAGATATGGTGATAGTCTTCGGAAGGCCTGCCACCAGGTCCCTGCCGCGGACCTCCATTGTCAATTCCTGCTCCAATGGATACGCGGACCCTATCTTTATTTTAATGTCTTCCGCGGTGCGTTCGCCTATCATTAAATTGTATGTCTTTTTAAGGTGCTCAATAATCGCCTCGTCCAGCTCGTCCCCGCCTATCCTTATTGAACGCGAGAACACGATCCCTGCCAGCGATATAACCGCTATCTCCGTGGTGCCGCCGCCTATATCAATAATCATATTGCCCGCGGGTTCTTCTATGGGCAGGCCCACGCCTATCGCGGCTGCTATAGGCTCTTCTATCAGATAAACCTCTCTGGCGCCGGCGTGCTCAGCTGAATCCTTTACCGCGCGTTTCTCAACCTCTGTGATGCCCGAAGGTATCGCGATCACCATCCTCGGCCTCACAAAGACCTTTCTATTGTGGATCTTTTTTATGAAATACCTGAGCATGTCTTCTGTGATCTCAAAATCAGCGATGACCCCGTCCTTCATTGGCCTTATAGCTACTATATTACCGGGAGTGCGTCCCAGCATCCTCTTGGCCTCTTCCCCAACCGCAAGAACAGTATGCGTGCTTTTCTGGATAGCCACAACCGACGGTTCGCATAGCACAATGCCCTGGCCTTTTACGTAAACTAGCGTAGTCGCTGTGCCCAGGTCAATCCCCATATCATTTGAAAAAAGCCCCAGGAAATTATCCACATACTTTTTCAGTAGTTTGAAAAGTTTGACCATATACACCTCAGGTTTTATCTAGAGTTTATTTGTTTAATTCTATCAAAGGGCCGTGTCTTTGTCAATTCTAAAAGTTTATCTTTTCCAACAACTTTAGAAAATTCGGGAAGGATTTATTGATGCATTCGAGGCCGGTTACCTTGATCCTGCCTTTAGTCCTTAAGCCTGCCACAAGCATACTCATGGCTGTCCTGTGGTCTCCGAAGCTGGAGACCCTTGCGCCATGCAGAGGCTTGCCTCCATTAATAACAATCTCCTCTCTCTTACTCTGTCCAACTTCGCAAGTTGCCGCAGGCAACTTGCGAAGTTGGACATCCGCGCCGAGCTTGCGCAGGTTTGTGGCCATGGATTTAATCCTGTCAGTCTCTTTAACCCGTAATTCTCCGGCGCCCCTGATAACAGTTTTACCTTTTGCGAAACACGCGGCTACCATTATTATGGGCATCTCATCAATAGCCCCTGCCACCTCTTTCGGAGAAATCGTAACGCCTTTCAGCTGACTCGGCTTAACTACAATATCTCCGACAGGTTCTCCAGCCTGTCCAACTTCGCAAGTTGCCGCAGGCACCTTGCGAAGTTGGACATCCGCGCCCATTTTCCTTAATATATCCAAAACCCCTGTCCTGGTCGGGTTCAAGCCTACATTTTTAATAATGATTTTTGTGTCCGGCAAAATACACCCTGCTACAATAAAAAACGCGGCGCTGGAAATATCTCCCGGCACCTCTACGACTCCCGGCGACTTCAATATCGCTGGCCCTTTTAAACTAACAGTTCTCGACTCTCCGCCTAGGCGGATCGCTCGAACAATATTCTTCGAGCGAGTCCCTCGACTTCGCTCGGGATAAACTTCGCGAGTCGAGAAGATCTTTACGCCAAATTGCTTCAGCATCCGCTCAGTGTGGTCTCTGGATTTTTCCGGCTCAGTCACAGCTGTAACTCCACTGGCGTAAAGCCCTGCCAGCAGTATGCACGACTTCACCTGCGCGCTCGCGACCTTTGATCTATATTTAATCGCCTTTAATCTCCCGCCCTTAATTACAAGAGGAGGATATATATCAATATTGTTCGAGCGAGGCAAAATAGTCTTCTCGACTTCGCTCGAAGAATATTTTGCCGAGTCGAGAACCCCTTCTCTGCCAGTAACGCTCGCCCCCATTTTTCTGAGCGGCTCCGCGATCCTCTTCATTGGCCTCCCAGACAATGACCTGTCTCCGGTCAGCTTTGCCTCAAAGCCCTGGCCTGCTAAAATGCCCGGTAATATCCGCATTGTCGTTCCAGAATTGCCTAAATATAATTCCTTAAAGGGCTTCTTTAACCCGCGCATGCCAACACCATTCACAATAACATCATCCCCCTCACCCTTCCCTCTCCCCGAAGGGGAGAGGCGCGATTCTTTATTCCCTCTCCCCTTCGGGGAGAGGGTTAGGGTGAGGGGCAGTATTTTCACACCCATAGCGCGAAACACCTCTATGGTGCGTTTTATATCCTCTGCCATTAATAGATTTTTTATGCGGGTGTTGCCTTTGGAAATAGCTGCGAGCATTACAACTCGGTGAGATATTGATTTATCAGGAGGAATTACTAAACTAACGGATCTCAACAATCACATTACCTTTCTTCATATCGTTTATCTTTGCGCCCGGAAGCACTGTGGCTGAAGACATGGTGTCGTAAACCTTATCCACCTCCACCTGGCCCAGCGACCTGGCGCCGTCCATTACATCAAACCTCGCTCCCTTCTGCACATTCTTATCCTGCCCTATGTCAGCCACTATAAAACTGTACTCCTTATTGACCACCAGGACCTTTCCCTGCATGACAGGCTTAGAGATGGGCATGGAAGCGGTTTTTTCTCCCTGGCCCACCACTATCTTATCCAGATTCACAGACTGTTTTTCCTGCAGCTCCTGCACCTTCTTCTCGAGATCGATCTTATCGTTTGTCAGCATGGACACCTGCTTTTTTACCCTGTCATAATCAGTCTGCAGGGTGTCCAGTTTCTTTGATATGGTTAATTTTTCCTTTTTTTCGTTATCCAGGTCCGCCTTGATCCTTACCAGCTCTTTTTCCTTTGATTCAAGCTCTATAGCGGCGGTTTCGGTTTTGGACTTTAACACGTCAAACTGCGCAGACACGTTCTTAAGCTTTTCCTCCATCTTGGAGATATTGGTATCAGACTGTTCTTTGGCGGATTTTGCCGCCTCTAATTCCTTTTCAATATTCCTCTTCTCTTTCAGCGTAATAGCGAGCTTATCCTCCACTACAAGCCTCTTCATGTACTCTCTTTCCTTGCCCATAAAGCCTATAACAGCCACCACGCTAGCGGCAATACTCGCTGCCACCAATAACGCAAGAACTATCTTAAAAGTCCTGGACATAATCCATCTCCTTTTTCACAAAGTATATCCTTAAAACGCCGCGTTGTCAAGACCTACCTGACAACTTGACACTTGTAACATTGTTACAAGTGTCAAGTTGTTTACTTCTCTACTTCTCCTCTTCGTACGCCTGGAGCACGACCTCGTTCAGGGACTCCCTGAACTCCTTGGTCAATGGATGCGCGATGTTATACCACTTGCCATCCTTGCCTTTTTCGCTGGGCATACTCACAAACAAACCGTTCTTGCCCTCCACCACCTTAATGCCTTTTACAATAAAAACTCCCGCGAATGACACATCCGCAAAGGCCTTAAGGTTTGATTCCCCGCTGAGTCTGTGCAACCTCAGCACCTCCACTCCGTTATTCTGGTTTACCATACCTATCACCTCCCGCTATATTAGACACATCCGGAGGCGATTTTCTTTCAAATTTTTTTTCTTTTTCCTGTATTCCCTTAAAAATCATTATAACCCGTTTGGCGCCTTCACCTTCCATTGCCCATTTAAATCCCAGCACCACGCTCATTGCCAGAAACTGCAGGAAATATCCCCTGAAGACAAACGAAAGCCCAAACGCCGTAATTGCCATAAAAAACCATTTGAGCTCAGGCCTTTTCCTCTCTGTCTTCTCGACTATGCCTGCCTGATTTGCCCTCTTCTTCCGCTCGAAGAATATTGTTCGAGCGAGGCCGCGAAGCGGCCGAGTCGAGAACCTCTTCTTCCGCGCTTCGTACGCCACTAAAAGCATGTCCAGGCAGAGATCGCAGTCAGCTATGTGCGCCTCTATTACCTTTCTTTCGCTCTCAGAAATCTTCTCGTCCAGGTACGACGACAGCCTTTTTTCATCCAGGCATTTTATATTCATACCCTTAATCTCCCCAAACAACTTGACACTTGTAACATTGTTTCAAGTGTCAAGTTGTTTTCTTAAAAGTCCTTTTTTACGCGCGATTATTGTGGAAACCGTATTTATCGGCAGTTTCATAAAATCAGATATTTCCCTATGGGTCTTGCCGTGTATCAGATTCAATTTCAATATAATTTTCTCCTTTACCGGGAAACCTTCAATTGCCTTTTCCAGCGCCTCTTCTAATTCTGTCTGTCCTGGGCCCTCCAGCGCGCAGGAAGCGAGATTCTCTATCTTATACATCTCATCTTCACCAAGAGTCCTTTCTCTTTTACCTCTCATGAAATTCAATGCCCTTGTCTGGCCTATGACGCTGAGCCACGCCTTTATCTTGTGCCTTTCCCTTACACTGGCCAGTAAAGACCTCTCCCATATCTCCACAAACACGTTCTGGACAATGTCCCTGATATCCTCTTCATTGAAACCAATCCCGCTCCTTTTAAGCCTCTCTTTCGCCGAATAATACACAAGGCCTGTGAACTTCTCAATAAACTCTCTCCACGCCTTTTCTTCCCTGTTTATGCACCGCTCTATCAGCTTAGTGGCATCATCAAACATACCTCAATAATACCACATCCCCGCTATATAAGACACACAAAAACGTTGTTTTCTTTCAAAAAAAATAAAATAAAAAAGGTAGGGGAGGGTTTTAAACCCTCCCCTACCTACAATTAACAAATTCCTGACCTTTATTTAATTATTGCTGCGCTGGAGCTTTCGGGACATCGCCCATTTCCCTGATCTCCATAGTGTCCCTGTTCAGGTCGTACATCTTATTCATATCCATCTTAAGCTTGAATTTTGATTCCATCTGTTTGTCGATTTCCTGCAGATTATTCTGTTCCAGGGAAAAATATGCCTGAAGTACGCTCATCCTGCCAAATGTGGCCTGTTTGGCCATATAGAGCTGTTCAAATTCCGCCAGCTGTTCCTTATCTTTGAATTTGCATACTACCTTGCCTTCAGGTGCCTTTACAGATTCAGGGGCAGTCACTATTGGTTTTACCGCCACAGGAGCAGATTTCTTTCCTGTATCCTTAGACGCCGCCATTGCCGCGTCACAAACCAATATAATGCCTAAAGCAAATGCCGCCACTACCAATAAAACCATTAACTTTCTCACTGCCACACCTCCTTTTTTTTACAAAAACCTCATCTTACTCCAACAACTTGACACTTGTGACATTGTTACAAGTGTCAA
>JAUYDX010000045.1 GCA_030691625.1 Candidatus Omnitrophota bacterium
AAACCTGTTCATTCATCCTGGCTCAAAATTATAGTGACGTTATTTTTTAAGACTTCCAAAAGACCTTTGCCTTTACAGTAGAAGGCCTTTGTTTCTCCTGAGGCTTCCTTCAGGGTTATCTTGCCGCTCTTCATATTGGCAATAAGCGGCGCGTGATCCTTAAGTACACCCAGATAACCTAACGCGCATGGCGCTACTAAAGACGAGGCCTTGCCTTCGAACACCACCTCATCCGGACTGATTATAGTCAAATCAAACAATTTATCCATATCTTCTATACCCAATCCTACTCCGTGAGTCGCTTAGCCTTCTCTATTGCCTCTTCGATAGTCCCGACCATGTAAAACGCCTGCTCAGGCAGATCGTCTAATTCGCCTTCGAGTATCATCTTAAAGCCTTTTATGGTATCCTGAAGCCGCACGTGTTTCCCTTTGGCTCCCGTAAACGCCTCTGCCACAAAAAATGGCTGCGAGAAAAATCTCTGCATCTTTCTCGCCCTCGCGACTATCAGTTTATCCTCTTCGGATAATTCGTCTATGCCGAGTATTGAGATGATATCGCGTAATTCTTTATACCGCTGTAAAATCTTCTGCACTCCAATGGCTGTATTGTAATGGTCCTCTCCTATGATCTTCGGGTCCAGTATGCGCGACGTGGAATCCAGCGGGTCCACAGCCGGATAGATGCCTAATTCAGATATCTGGCGCGAGAGAACAATCCTTGCGTCCAGATGGGAAAATATAGCTACTATCGCGGGGTCTGTCAAATCGTCCGCAGGCACATATATCGCCTGGACTGAGGTAGTCGCGCCTGTCCTTGTGGAAGCGATCCTTTCCTGGAGCTGGGCTATCTCAGTGCCCAGATTAGGCTGGTAACCCACTGCCGAAGGGATCCTGCCTAAAAGCGTTGAGACCTCTGAACCTGCCTGGACATATCTGTAAATATTATCTATAAATATAAGCACGTCTTTTTTCTCTTCGTCCCTGAAATATTCCGCCATGGTAATCGCGGTTAAACCTACGCGTAACCGCGCGCCCGGCGGTTCGTTCATCTGGCCGAAGACCAGCACTGTCTTATTCATCACGCCGGAGGCGTTTAATTCCGCCCACAGTTCATTACCTTCCCTTGTGCGCTCGCCGATGCCAGCAAATAAAGACGCTCCTCCGAGTTCCTGCGAGACATTGCGCATAAGCTCCATTACAATAACGGTCTTGCCCACGCCTGCTCCGCCGAATAATCCGATCTTTCCGCCTCTTGGAAAAGGCGCCAGAAGGTCAATGACCTTCAGGCCTGTTTCCAGCGCGGAGGAGATAGCCAGCTGTTCTTTAAAACTCGGGGCATCCTTATGGATCTGGCTGGAGATTTCAGGATTACTGACCGGGCCCATCTTGTCAATGGTTTCACCCAGGACATTAAACATCCTCCCCAGCGTCTGGGGCCCTACCGGCACGGTTACAGGCGAGCCTGAATCACTGGCCTTCATGCCCCGCGCCAAACCCTCTGTCGGGCCAAGCGAGATACACCGCACAGTATTATTCCCGATGATCTGCGCCACCTCCAGGGTCAGATTAATACCTTTTTCAGCGTCTATGATCTTTACCGCGTTTAAAAGCTGCGGCACTTCCTTTTCAGGAAACCTTATATCAACTGTCGGGCCCATTACCTGTATGATCTCTCCGATTGCCATAAAAATCCTCCTACTTCAAAACATCCGCAGAAGATACGATCTCCATTATATCTTTTGTAATACCTGCCTGCCTTATCTTATTCCTTACCAGCGTAAGGTCTTCCAATAATTCTTTCGCGTTTTCAGTGGCCTGGCCCATTGCGATAGCCCTGGCTGAATGCTCCGCTGTAAAGGCGCTGAGGATACAGGACTTTATTTTGTTAGCGAGATATAAAGGCATAAGTTCTTTTAGTATAGTATTTACATCGGGTTCAAATATATAGCCTGTCTCCCGCCCCGGAGAAACGCTCACGGGCAATAATCTTTCTATCACAGGTTTGCTTCTTGAAGCTGATTCAAAAGAAGCGTAGACAATGTAAATTTCGTCCGCGGCCTTAGACAAAAATATACGGGTTAAATCCTTTGATATCTTATTTATCATGTCGTCAGAATAGCGGCCATGCAGTTCAGTGCAGGCCCCAGCCATATCTACGCCTTTTTTCTTAAAATAAACCAGGCCTTTCCTGCCCACGGGAAACAATGTGATTTTATCATGTCCATATCTATTGATAAAATCCTCTACAACGCGGACAGCGTTATTGTTATAACTGCCGCACAGGCCTGTATCAGAGGTGACTAAGCATATCGCTATTCTTTTTATATTTTCGCGCTGTTCCATAAAAGGATGGGATACGCCTTTAGTTCCGGCTGACAGGTTTCTTAACAACTCATCTATTTTTAAAGAGTATCTCCTTGCCGGAAAGAGCCTGTTTTTTACAGGCCTTAACTTGGCTATGGAGATCATCTCCATGGCATGCGTTACCTTGTTGACATTGCCTATGCCGCGGATCCTGCTTTTTATTTCCCTGAGCGACTGCGCCATCTTTAACCCTGCCTCTGAAACTCCACCTTAAATAAACTCACTGCCTGGTCCAGTTCATGCGTTAAGCCATCATCCAGCGCCTGCTGCGTCTGTATCTTCCGCTCCAGGCCGGGATTATTTCTTTCCATATATTTATAAAATTCCGTTTCAAATTTTCTTACCCTGTTTACAGCGAGATCGTCGAGAAAACCCTTTACCCCGGCGTATATGATCATTATCTGTCTTGCCATAGGCAAAGGATTGTACTGGTCCTGTTTTAGGATCTCCACCATCCTTGCCCCGCGCGCAAGCTGGGCCTGGGTGGTCTTATCCACTTCAGCGCCGAACTGGGTGAATGTCAATAGCTCCCTGTACTGGGCCAGATCGAGCCTGAGTTTCCCAGCCACCTGCTGCATCGCCTTTATCTGGGCTTTGCCGCCTACTCGCGACACAGAAAGCCCCACATTTACCGCGGGCCGCACATTGGCGTAAAAAAGATCGCTCTCCAGATAGATCTGCCCGTCTGTAATGGATATAAGGTTTGTGGGGATATAGCTTGTTATATCTCCTGCCTGGGTTTCGACTATAGGTAGCGCCGTCATGGATCCCGCGCCTAATTTATCGTTTAATTTCGCGGCGCGCTCTAAAAGCCGCGAATGGAGATAAAATACATCTCCCGGATACGCCTCTCTTCCCGGCGGCCGCCTCAGAAGAAGCGATAACTGCCTGTATGCCTGGGCATGCTTTGAAAGATCGTCATAGATTATAAGGGCGTGCTTCCCTGAATATAAAAATTCCTCGCCTATGGCGCACCCCGCGTAAGGCGCCAGATACTGCTGGGACGCGGAAGAGCCTGAAGACGCGCTTACGATAGTCGTGTATCCCATTGCCCCATATTCTTTCAGGGTTTCAGCCACTGCCACTATATTCGCCATCTTCTGGCCGATCCCGACATATACGCAATAAACGCCTTTATCCTTCTGGTTGATTATCGTGTCTATGGCAATAGCGGTTTTGCCTGTCTGTCTGTCGCCGATAATGAGTTCGCGCTGGCCGCGGCCGATAGGTATCATGGCGTCTATGGCCTTAAGCCCTGTCTGGATTGGTTCTCTAACACCCTGACGGCTGACAACGCTAGGGGCAGGAGATTCCAGGGGCCTGTATGTATCTGTAACTATTGGGCCTTTATCGTCAATAGGACTGCCAAGGGCGTTTACCACCCTTCCTGCGAGCGCCTCGCCAACAGGCACCCGCGCGATTTTACCTGTCCTCTTTACGACATCCCCTTCTTTGATATTCCTGTCAGGATTATCCGGCCCGAAAATAACAGCGCCTACGCTGTCTTCCTCAAGATTTAAAACCATACCCATGACATTCCCCGGAAACTGCACTAATTCTCCCACCATTACATCGTCCAGGCCATAGATACGCGCGATCGCGTCTCCTACCTGGATAACGGTGCCTATCGCCTCGGGCCTGAGCCTGGTCTTATATTTCTCCAGTTCTTTTTTAATTATAGAAGTTACTTCTTCCGGTCGTATGTCCATACTAGTTAACCCTCGAGGCTGTGAGTTTTTCTTTCAGCTCTTCCAGCCGCCTTCTGACTGAACCGTCAACCACGGTATTCCCCACGGTCACCTGAACACCGCCTAATAAATTACCGTCCAGCTCTATATGGAGGCTGAGTTTCCGTTTAAATTTATGCTCCATCTTTTCTTTTACAGCCTGCACCAGTTCCAGGTCCAGAGGATATGACGTTTTTAACAGGGCATCAATGGCCTCTCCTCTGGAATAATTAATCCTTACGTAGTCAGTAACCGCGATAATATTTTTTATGCGGCCGAATTCCAGGATCAGTTTTACGAAGACGCGGGTTTCGTCTGAAAAATCCTTTAAAGCCGCGTCTAAACAATCACACTTTTCTTTATATAAAATATTTAAATTATCTAAAAATTCCAGAAGGTCCGGGTTTTGAGAAAATACAGCCCTTAGATCAGATAATTCTTCCGTTGCCTTTTTAAGCCCGATAGTGTGCCTGGCGTAATCTAAAAACGCCTCGGCGTATCTTTTGGCTATTATCTTTTCTTTCACTGTTTTTTTCCCGCGTTGTCCAGAAAATCCTTTACCAGTTTCCTGTCGCCCTCTTCGGTCAGCTTCTCCCCTACTACATTTTCCACTCCCCTTATGGTCAGGTCTATGATCTCGTCCTTTAATCCCTCCCTGGCCTTGGCTATCTCCTGTTTTATGTCGCTTTCCGCGGAATCCATGATCCTCTGCGCGTTGAGAAGCGCCTCTCTTTTTATCTCATCCGCCTCTTTCCTGGCCTCCTCAATACCTTCCTGGATCTTCAGCTTTTTAATTGTCTCGACCGCGTTTAATTCTTTCTGATAATCGTCTCTCATCCTCTTTGCCTCTTTTTTAGCGCTCTCTATACCCTCCAGTTGAGACCTGATCTTTTCCCTGCGTTCATCTAACAGTTTAAGGACCCGTCTCCAGAGAAATATGCGCAGTACTATCAGTAAAAGCAGGAAGTTCACAACCTGCGCGATAATCTCGTTTGCGCTTAAGAGTTTTAGTAATTCCATAGAATTTTATAGAGCTGCTAAATTTTCCCTGCCAGCGCGAAAGCAAGCACCAGGACATATATGGTCAGCGCTTCTATAAACGCGCAGCCGGTAGCCATATTGATAAGTATCTTTGTGGATGCCTCTGGCTGCCTGCCAGTTGCCTCCATGGCTGCTGCCACTGCCTTGCCTAATGCCAGGGCCGAGCCAAACGCGGCTATTCCCAGGCCTATTGGGATTGAAAACGCGAGTAACACCTTGTAATCCATATCTTACCCCCTCTTTTTTTAACTTACTTCCTCGTGTGGTATAGCCAACGCGAAATATATAGTGCTCAAAAGACAAAAAACAGTTGCCTGCACAACGCCTGCCAGGATCACTAGCAGGGTATTGAAAAATAATAGCGGCACGCCTTTTATGCCAAACCCCGCCATGATACCGAGAAGCATATCGTCTCCCCAGATATTGCTTCTTAAACGAAGTGACAGGCTTATAGGCCTGACCAGTTCGCTGAGTATGTGCACAAATAATAACAGGATCGGGATTACAGCTGTGAATATCAGAAATCCCCTTGGCCTTCCCATCATGTGGTCTATATAGCCCTTAATACCCTGTTCTTTAAGAGCTGTATACTGCACATACGCAAATACGCATAAAGCCAGGGCCAGTGTAGTTGACCAACTGGCTGTAGGGGATTTCATAAAAGGGATTATGCCCGCGAGATTCATGAAGATTATGTATATAAAAAGCGTGCCGATAAATGGGGTATATTTTCTGCCTTTTGGGCCCAGGATGCCGCAGACAAAATCATCAATAGTGCCCGCCACTACCTCAAGCGCGTTCTGCAGCCTGCCTGGTATCACGCTTGGCCTGCGCAAAGCCAAAAATACTATCAGCAAAAGAACGCATATGACAATAAAGGAAAATATGGCGTTTTCCCAATGATACAGATATCGGATAAACGGGCTGTCTTTAAATATCGCGCCCAGTATAGTTATAAAATTAGGTAATTCCATACTAACGGCTCTCGCTTATCTTTACCGCCAATTTTATTATCCTGATTACTTCTACTACTGAGGCCAGCATACCTATGGCAATAGAAACTGGATATACTATTAAAGGCGCGAAAATCACTTTCTTATCAAGGTAATCAGCCAAAAGGTACCCCAAAAGAGCGCCGCCCAATAAAACAAATGGGATAAAAGACAGGATCCCTCCTATCTTGATCCATCTGTATAATTCCTTTTTATCATCCGCCATGTAAGACCTTTGTAATCGCGTTGGAAATGCGCTTTACAGACTTCTTTATCTCAGGAGAACATTTAGCCCCGAAATCAATGGTCTTTGGCTGAATACCTATGATGATTATCTCACAATCAATGAACTTAATCAAATAATCTGTCATTATGTTAATAGGCAGCCTATGCGTGCAAAAAGAAAAGTTTCCAACCTCTCCAGGATCAATTAATCTGATAGTACCTGGCTTGGATTTGGCCATGCTGGCTGAATCTATTACCACGAGGTGCGTAGGATTAAAGTTCTTTATCTCTCCTGTAAAGTTTTCCGGGGCAGTGCCTCCGTTAATAACCTTAAGCCTCTTGGCGTTTTTGGAAGACTTGCCAAGCTCCTCAGTTACCAGGATCCCCGCTATATCATCCCCCCTTAATTCAGAACCAATGCCAAGGACAGCGACTCTCTCCGCTGACTTAAGCCTGTCTTTCAGTACTATCTCCAGATTCTTCATTAAACACCGCCTTTATGAACTAACGGATGACGATTAAGACAAAAAAGTATATGACCATTGCTGCCAGGCCCAGGGGCGCGCCGAACTTAGCCCATTCTGTGCTTTTTATCTTTAGTTTCCCTGCTGAAATTATATTGGGGATATTGCCTGGTATGAGCATGCCGCCTGCTACTAATAGCCCCATGAGCGTTGACTTTATCTGTAAAATGTTCATGCCTGGCCCTATCTCAGCGGCTGTGAGAGTCGCGTTATCAACTATAGCGGAGATCATGTTCAGCCAGTAAAGCCCCTGATACGGCATCTTTGATATATACATGTCAATAATCGGCTTAAAACCCTTACCCAGAAAAATAAGCGCCATGATAAAAAGATATACCTTGCCTGTTCTTAAGAATATATCCTTTACGCCTTCTTTTATATCTGCGTTTAAACCGCTGCTCCCCTGGGATTTCTCAGGCATAATAATAAAACCCAGGATGCCAAACGCGATAACCCCTGGGATTACGTAAAGCCACAGATGCCTGAACAGGAAAAAAAATCCTGCCTGATAGGGTACGCCTTTGAGCTTGGCTATGGCAATGGTTGAAAGCGGCTCTCCTATAGGTGTCAACGCGGCTCCCAGGCCTATGGAAAAACACGCGAGTATCACTAAGAAGACCTCGTTTTTTCTGTCCAGCTTAAGACAGGCGATAATCTCTACCAATACAAGCGCCGCTATGATCGCTGTTATAACGCTTGATAAAAACCCGAGCGCGACTATCACTAAAAACGCGAACAGCTTTATCCCTATAGCCTCTTTTATCTTATTTACATTCTGCGCGATGCGCTTCTGTAAAAACCTGAATAAAAACCCGGCGATAAAAACCGCGAGGGTTATCTTTATCGGCTCTATCAGGGCCTCTTCTACCAAAGAAACGCTCCACTGCGAAGTGATAGTAACAGCGATGGAGCCCATAATAAAGAGGAAGAGCTCCAGCTCTTCCTCTACCTTCTTTATTAAAAATGGCGCGAATAAAACAATGGCTAAAATAACGAATAAACCAAGAAAAACCATATTGAATCCCTTTCCTTAAACTGCGCGAAAAGTCACCTTTAGTTTTTCTTTATCCAGCTGAGCCAGTTCTATATTGTCTGTCATTTCGAGCGCCTTTTTTGGACACGTCTCTACGCACTGGCCGCAATATAAGCATCTGCCAAGGTCTATGACAGCCTCGAATTGTTTCTCGCCTATTTTATTTATTGTTATGGCGCCTGAAGGGCAGTCTCTCATACAGAGTTTACACCCTATGCATTTCTCAGGATAAAATTTGAGTTTACCCCTCAAGTTTTTTGCCATATCCAGTTTTTCATGAGGGTACAGATTAGTGGCTGGCTTTTTGAAAAAAGAGCTCAAGACCTGTTTTGTCATTCTGCCTGGGTTCATTTTATTAAAACCGCCTTTACTATAAGATTTATTAAAAGCTGGGCTATACCCAGAGGCGCCATGTATTTCCAGCAGAAACTAACCATCTGATCTATGCGTAGACGCGCGAATACAGTGCGCAAGAGCGATATAAGCGCTACTATAAAAAATATCTCTACTATATAAACCGCGAAACCCGCGATCGGCCCGAGGCTCATGCCTGACGGTAAGTATACAGCTGCCAGTAAGGACGCGCCCACTACCATCTCCACGTCCAAGGCCAGCCTGAATAAGGCAAGGAACTTTCCGCTGTATTCAGTGCATACCCCTGCCACGATCTCGGTCTCTGCCTCAGGTATGTCAAAAGGCACCTTTTCCAGTTTACCCATGAGCGCTATCAGGGAAACAGCGAAACCTATAATATTAAAAAACCTGAACATAGGGTTATTGTGGTAAAAAAGCGCGATGCCGTATAAAGACCATGTATCTGCCAGAAGAGCGCCTGATAAAATGCCTATAAATAGAGGCACTTCGTACGCGAATAATTGCGTCATGAGCCGCACAGACCCGATCTTCGCGTATAGCGAAGTTGAATACCACCCGCCTATAAAAAACGCCATGGTGGGTATGGTCAATAGATAAAGCACCACGATCACATCCCCGTTAAATGAAAATAACGCGTCCTTTGTCCATAAAGGGACATACAGATACGCTGTTATTGCTGAGGCAAGGGCAAATACAGGCGTGATGCTGAATATTAAAGGCCTGGCATTTGTCGGGATAAGCTCTGCCTTTCCAAGGAGTTTGATAAAATCCGCGAGCGGCTGAAACCATGGCGGGCCCACCCTATTTTGTAAACGGGCGTGTATCTTCCTGTCAGCAAATTCAGCCGCGAGGCTGAACGCGCTTACAAAAAGAATGCCGGGAAATACAAGAATCGCGAATAAAGCGCTTATCATAATAAGTTTATATCTCCACCTTTGAAAAATCTATGCCTTTTTCCTTATACCATTTTATACTGTAATCGCGCAGGCCTTCCCATGTCACGATCTCGCTCTTTGTCCTGTCCAGGTCATTTATTGATATCAGCCTGTCTGTGCAGGAAAAACACGGGTCTATCGCGGCTATCACAATGGGCATGTCCGCGAGGAATCTATCCTTTAACATATGTTTTACCGCCTGAATATTTGCCAGGGTGGGAGCCCTGATCTTCACCCTCTCTGGTTTTTCAGTGCCGTTGGATTTTACATAATGCATATCCTCGCCCCTGGGCGCTTCATAGCGGCTCGTTGCCTCTCCGGCTGGTATCTTGCGCGGCGCCTTTACTGTAATAGGCCCGTCAGGCATGTCTTTTAAAACCTGTCTGACTATTTTATAAGCCTCCATAAGTTCTTTTACGCGCACCAGCGTCCTTCCATAGATATCATTATGATCGTCTGTTATGACATTAAAGGAAACCTCGCTATACGCGGCGTAAGGATCGTCGCGCCTTACGTCTCTATTTACATTTGACGCGCGCGCGGTAGGGCCTACCGCGTCTAACCTCAAAGCGTCTTCATGGGACAATATCCCGACGCCCAATAATCTTTTTATTACAGTTGTCTCTTTGGACGCGACCTCAATATAATACTTGGTCCTCTCCTCAAGTATATCCATTCCCTTGAGCACCTTTTTGATCTGGTCAGGGTTTATGTCGCGCCGTACCCCGCCTATAGTATTCATCCCGTAATTCACGCGGTTACCGGTAAGCTCTGCCAGTATATCCATTACCACTTCCCTGTCGCGCCACGTATACATTAAAAGCGTATCAAAACCTATCTCGTGTCCTGCCACGCCTAACCACAGAAGATGGCTGTGTATGCGCTCTAACTCGCTGACAAGAGTCCTGATATAAAGGGCCCGTCTGGGCACCTGAAGCCCTGCTATCTCTTCTACTGCCTGCACAAAACAGGTTGAATGAGAATGCGAACATATACCGCATACGCGCTCTACCAGGTACATATCCTGGATATACGTCCTTTCCTCGCACGCCTTTTCAACTCCCCTGTGATTATAGCCCAGCCTTATATCCACGCCGAGTATTTTTTCGCCTTTCAGCGCGACGCTGAAGCTTTCAGGCTCTTTTAATGCCGGGTGCTGTGGACCAATCGGAATCTTGAATTTATTTTTATCGCTCATGGGTTACCTGCTTTCGTTTTTAACTATTTTGTTTTCCAATCTTTCCTCAGCGGAAACTGGCCCTTAGGCCAGTCATCCACCAGGGGATAACGGCTGCCTTCAGGCAATCCCTCAACCTTTGCCCCTAAAAGATCCACCAGCTCTCTTTCATAAACCTCTGCTGATGGAAAACGCCCGGATATCGTCTTTATCGCAAAGTTGTCTTTTGGGACGCTTGTTTTTATATTTATCATGATACCGCCATCCTGCGCCATATGATAAATAAAACTCAGCTTATCCTGCTCATCAAGCCCTGTTATCGCGATCAAATGGCCAAACTTCAATCCTTTTGTCAGGTATTCAAACACTTCCTCAAAACGCTCTAAATCTACGTCCAAGAGTAAGCGCCTCGGTCTTTGTACCTGGATTTTATTTTCAAGAAAACTAAAATTTTTAACTAATCCTTCTTTTATATTTTCTTCCATGCTCATTTTTTCTCCTATGCTAAAAATCGTAGGGCAGGTTTAAACCTGCCCTACGAATCATTTTTTCTCCTCAAGACTGACCAGTAACTTCACGGTTCCGTCTATTATGGCCTTAGGGCTCACAGGGCATCCCGGTATATAAGCTGACACTGGTATGACTGTATCAATGCCTCCTTTTATATTATAACACCCGCTGAATACGCCCCCTGTGCACGCGCACGTCCCCACCGCGATGACAAACTTTGGCTCAACCATTTGTTCGTATATCCTTTTTAACCTGGGTTCCACCTCTTTGGTCACCGGGCCTGAACACACTAGCACATCCGCGTGCCTGGGCGTCCCTTTTAAAAGCACTCCGAACCTCTCCAGGTCATAGCGCGGTGTCAGCGCGGCTATTATCTCAATGTCGCAGGCATTGCACGCGCCTGTATTAAAGTGTATTATCCAGGGCGATTTTATCCTTGCCCATGTCAGAATCTTTTTTACCGCCTTTATAGCCATAAAATATTAATCCCTCATTAAAATATAGAGCCCTGTGATAGCCGCTGTGATATACAGCCCCGCCAGGATAAACGCCGTGATATTTTCCGCGTGAACAGTGGTCATGATCAGGGCGGCCACGTGCGCTATGGTAAAGAAAAACGCGAAAGCGAAAAAATTGCTGTAGTCAGGCTGGGCTGCTTGGTCATAATTGTCTTCGCCGCAGGCGTATGACTCTCCCCTCGCATCTGCCTTAGTCTTTGACTTAAACGAAATAATAGACACGAGGCGCGAAGCCAGCAATGTCACAGCTAATATTATAATAAAAGCTAGCGGAGGAGAAAGTAATATTTTAGTCATGTCTTACGCGCCTATCCCTTTAGATTTCTGATGTCCCTCGCGTCCAGGGAATTAGTATGACTGCGTATGCCGAGTACCACTCCTATCGCCACAGTCATCACTACCACCTCTATCACTATAAACGTTATTACCATTGCCTGCGTCAGGGCATTGTGCTTAGTAATATAGCCGACTGCCACGATCAAAAGCGTCACAGCCTTTAATAAAAGCTCCACGCCTATCAGGGCCCTGATGAGATTATACGTTGCCAGCATGCAGTAAACGCCTATTGCAGCAAGCATAAAGATAAAAATCCCGAATGTGCAGAATAATTGTAAGGATTCAGCGCTCATTTTTTATCCGACTCCTTAAATAAAATTATAACCCCAAAAACCCCGCTTAATAATATGATCACCTGGCCGATTATATCCAGTGGCCTTAAATTCCACATCACTGTCCTGGCGTCAGTTTCTATTTCCGCCAAAGGCAGCTGTAAATTAATCTTCACCGCCACTAAACCCAGCGCCATGCCCATCCCTATTATTATAAACGGCAGGAATTTGAATTTCCTGAGCCTGTCTACCATGTGTTCAAATGTCTCTTCCTTTACAGAAGGATGCGTCAGGCCTATTGTGCTGATAAATAATACTGACACAAGCCCGGTGCACACTGATAATTCAAATACAGCCGCTATAGGCGAATTAAGCCTGAACATGAGTATGGATATTATCGCGCTGGTAAAGGCGAGCATTATCGCGGCGCGCAATAAACTCCTGGTCATCACTGTCCATAATGCCAGCGCTATCATAGCTATCAGGATAAATATGTTCAAATTCATTGTACCCAGTGTCTCCTAAAATTTTATAGCGTCCCGCAAAAAAGGAAAAGCAATACCCACGCCTATTATTATCGCGGTGAGTATAACCGCGGGCAGTGTCAGGCCAATGCCAGCCTCTTTTATATTCATAGAATCCTCTTTTATCCTGCCAAAGAAAACCCTTCTCTGTAGAGACAGGAAATACGCAAGCGTTATAACGCTTGCCATGATTGCCACCACTGCGTACACGCGGTAACCAGAGACCCACAGCGCCACTATAATAATAAGCTTGCTCCAGAAACCTGCGAGTGGCGGCAGGCCTGCCGCGGAAAGGCACGATATCACAGAGGTAATGCCTGTCACGGGCATCTTAGAAGCAAGGCCGTTCATCTTATCCATGTCTCTTGTACCCAGCCGGGATTCCACCGCGGCTGAATTCAGGAAAAGCGATGATTTAAAAATAGCGTGATTGAATAAGTGAAATACAGCTCCGAAGATGCCGAGCGCTGTGCCGGTCCCTAAGCCTATAATAATGTACCCTACCTGGCTTATGCTTGAATACGCGAGCATCCTCTTAAAATCGCTCTGGCCAAGCGCTGCCAGAGCGCCTACTACAATTGATAACGCGCCGATAAATAAAAGCGCCTGCTTTAAAGGTCCGTCAAAACCTATCACTGAAACCATAATCCTTATAAGCCCGTATATACCGAGCGTCTTTGTCACTACGCCTGCGAGAAGTACTGACACAGGCGCGGGCGCCGCGGAATACGCGTCAGGAAGCCATCCGTGAAACGGCATAAGCCCGCCCTTTATGAAAAGAGCGCAGATAAAAATAGCTATGGCGAAAACTATCAGGGAAGAATGCGGAGAAACTTTAAGGGCCTCTCTTATCGCGAAAAATCCTGTATCGCCTGATATGAGCATAATAAGCGCTATCCCAGCCAGCATCATGGCGCTCGCCATTGCTGAAAGCATGATGTATTTAAACGCTGCCTCAAACGCGTCTTTATCCTTATAAAAAGATATAAGCGTGTAAGATGCCACTGCCGTGATCTCAATAAATACATACAATGAAAATATATCTGTCACGAGCGTCACGCCATTCATGCCTGCCAGGCAGATAAAGAGAAGATTTACAAAATTAAACAGCTTGTCTTCTTTTTTAATAAGGTACTTCGCGCTAAGAATGGTAACAAAAAGCACAATGGCTATACATAAAAGCACTGCTCTACTTATAATATCAGCGTTCAGATTAAGTTGTAGAAACGGCATTACTATATTTACAGGAAATAACACCAGATACACTTGAGCTATGGACAACGCGAGCGCATACCATATAGCTATCTTATTCATCATGCCCCTAAAAGGCAGATTTAATATTATTACGCTGAGTAATGGAAACAATATAAACCAGGAATACATCTTATCTCCCTTAAGTCGAGTAAATCAAAAATACTGCCACGAGTATCGCGCCTATTAAAGACCACGCCAGGTAAGCGGAATAACTTCCTGTATGAGCTTTTCTGATCTGGCGCGTAAAAGCAAAAGTCACTTTTACTGCCAGTCCGTCGTACAGCCAGTCCACTGCCCGATCGCACCGGAAAGCGATCTTCGCTGCCAAGTCAGCTATCTTTAAACCCATATCATAAGGGTCAAAATATCTTTTTTCAGCCCTGTCATAGATACCTGATAAGATAGGCGCGTGGTGAATATGGTCCACTGCCTTTAAGCCGCTTCCCTTTGTCTTCACGCCCCAGATATGATTTAATAAAGCCGCTATAAGCACTGCTACTGTAGCCAACACAAGTTTCATATTACCTGGGAATCCGCTGAAATCATGGCCCTCCATCCTTATCCCGCCAAGCACTGGCTGGATAAGATGTCTTAAAGGCAGCTGGTTATATAAACCGAAAATTACGCAGAGCAGTGTAACCACGATCATTGGCGCCAGCATCAGAAACGGCGCCTCTTTAACGCCTTTATTTTTTTCGCTTATCTTTCCTAAAAACGCGGCGTGCCCGAGCTTTAAGAACGAAGCTGCTGTAAAAAATGAGCCTATTAAAGCCGCCGCGTAAAAGATCCAGCCCCTTTCCAGGGCCCCGTCATAAACAAGCTCTTTGGAGAAAAAACCATTAAATGGCGGCACACCGGATATGGAAACAGCTGTTATGATAAAACAGATAAATGTCACAGGCATCCTGGTTCCTATGCCGCCAAGCTCTCTTAAGTCAGTTGAGCCTGTCTGCTTTTCCACACAGCCTCCGCTTAAGAATAAACCGCTTTTATATAAGGCATTGTTTATCATGTGAAACAGCCCGCCCACGATCCCGACCGGAACAGCAGTGCCTATCCCCAATATCATATATCCTACCTGGCTTATGGCGTGATAAGACAAAAGCCTCTTGTAATCCTTTTGTATAAGCGCCATCATTACAGCCAATACTATTGTTATAGCGCCTATGGCCATAAGCATGACGCTTACCCATGAGCCGGGACTTAGCTGAAACATATCTAAGGAAATCCTTGTAAGAAAATATATGCCTAAGAGTTTTTCAAATGCCGCGGGTACGAGCGCCATAAAAGGAAGCGGCGCGTCAATTGCAGCGTCAGGGATCCAGGTGTGAAAAGGCATTGAGCCTGCCTTGGAGATCGCGCCTATCATTAAAAATATAAATGCAAGAGCGCCTAACCCGTTTAAAGAAAGGCTTATTTTAGATATCGCCAAAGTCCCTGCCAAATGACCTGTGAGTATAATGCCTGCCATCATGCACAGGTCTGTGATCCCCACTATTATAAATGCCTTGATAGCTGTCTTAAACGCGTTTTTATTCCCTATGGCTATCATGCCAAAGAGCGTAAGTAATAGCCCTTCCCAGAAGAAAAGCATTATTAATAGATTATCTGCCAGCACCGCTCCGCTCGCGAAAGAAATAGTCAGTAAAAAATACGAGTAGAACTGGTTCAGATAAGCCTTATTCCGCATGAAAAGAATGGAATAGAGAATTATCAGAAATCCAAAACTTGCTATAGCGAGCAGTATAAACCAGCTAAAGTGATATAACTTAAGCGAAAATTCCAAACCCTGGCCCAGCCAGGGCAATGAAAAACTCAGGTTTTCCTTGAATAGCCTGATTGAAACTAAAAGGCTGAGAGACGCGGCCAAAAGAGAAATCATCTCTATGGCCCTTCTGAACCTGTTTGAAAATAAAAGGACCATGGCGCCTGAAACTAAAGGTATGATTATTGGCAACAGTAAAATCTTATCTGTCATCTGATTATCCCTGATAAATTCGAAACTATTGTCTGGACAAAGTTAAAAGGATAATTTATAAAAATGCCGCCTAAAAGCGAAAGCGCTGTCAGTATCGCGACGCTCGCTACCATTATAAAACTACCCTCTTTTGCCCTGGATGTCTTAGGCTCTCCAAGAAACACCAGATTAAACACCCTGAATAGATATAAAATTGTTAGAACTGCTGCTATTAAAAACGCGGCGCTGGTCCAGAGTTGGCCTGAGCTGATCGCGCCGCTGAATACCATGTATTTACTGAAAAATCCTCCGAATGGCGGTATGCCCATTACTGAAAACGAGCAGAGCAGAAAAGCCATAGCTGTCACAGGCATTGTGGTTATAAGCCCGCCAAGTTTTGTGATATCCCTGATCTTTGTATTTTGTTCTATTATACCCGCGCAGAGGAAAAGGCCTGCCTTGGCAAAACCGTGCATAAGTATATAGAGTAATCCTCCTGCCACAGCCATTGTATTGCCTACTGCCAATCCAAAGAAGATAAAACCTATCTGGCTGATAGTGGAATACGCTATCAGTCTCTTTAGATCTGTCTCCACTAACGCCGCGCCTCCTGAGACAATCGCGCTTACAACAGCTATGATCGGGACAGCTGTATGCCAGAACGCGCTGACTGTAAACGTGGCTATAAAAATCCTGGCAAATACATACACGCCTATCTTGACCAGTATAGCTGCGTGAAGCAGCGCAGTAACAGGCGAAGGCGCAACGCCTGCGTCAGGAAGCCATGTGTGAAAAGGCAGTGTAGCTGACTTTGAGAGTATGCCTGCCAGTATAAGCAGAACCGCTATATTTGAGATAGCGCCTGGCGTCAGATCAAATGTCCCTGTTGTCTGGTAAATGCTGATAAACCCTATAAGCATGACTACAGCACCGAAAAATGTCACTAAAAACGCCTTGTCAGCGCGCAGCACATGCTCTTTTTCCCTGAAAAACCCTATCAGGCGCCAGCTTGTTATGGCTGTTATTTCCCAGAATATGTATAGTAAGATTAAGTTCGCTGAAAAGACCAGGCCCATCATAGAGCCCAGGAATAGCACCACCATTGAATAATATTCATTCTGATTATCATAATGGCTTATATATCCGAAGGAATATAGGATAATTATAGCGCTTATAAGGCTTGATACGCACGCCATGAATACCGCGAGGCCGTCAGCAAGGAAAATAAGGTTAATGCCCATCCCCATCTGCCTGGCTATAAGTATACTCTTGCCAGACAAAGCAACTGGCAATAGGCTCATTGAGAAGATAAATGAGGCCAAAACAAGGCCCAATGCAAACAAATTCCTGAACTTAAGGGAGATCCTGCCTGCTATTGGCAGAAAAAACGCCCCTACCACAGGCACAAACACAGCGCATAAAAGCATAGACTGTTGTGTCATATACATTAAAAAACCAGAGGATTTACTCTCTGGCTATATTCTCCTACCAGGTACATTAAAGGTATTTTAAACTAAATAAGCTTTTTGTCAAGAAAATTGAGAAACCGCGTAGGTGACTGTAGCTATCCACGGATTTAAAACCGCGTAGGTTGCCGAAGGCATCCTACGCGGTTGGGGTGGTCTATTAAAGAACTTCGTAGGTGACCGTAGGTCTCCTACGAAGTTTAGTAGGTTAATTGGCATATAAACAATCTTTGCCATCCCTGGCAAAGAGCAATGGTAAAAACGATCGCTGTCCCTGTTTCCTTACGATTTTAAACTTTCAAACCCTTTAAAAATATCCTCGACTATTTTCTTTCCCGTAGCATTGTGACCGGCAAAAAGTAAGCAATATAGCGGGGCATTATTTGAATTTTTCATAACCAAAGGAAATGTTACCTCTGGAAAAACTTCTTTTAGTCTATTTCTAAACATATCTCCTAAGGATTTCCCTGTTTGAGAAACTTTCTCTATGCGTAAACCAAATAAATCTGGGGTTTCTTTATAAATATCACTCATCCAATTCGGTGATCCCCATAATTTATTCATACGCTCTACTTTGTCCTTAGTCAATTTATCAGGATTATTAATTAAGATTGAACGATTAATTGCCATAACAGGAAAATTCATAAATATCTCCAACGCTCTTGTATTAGCAATATTTTTTATCGTAGACCATTCTATATCCATCCCGAAAGGATCAAGAAATATTATGCCTCTATTAAAATTTTCATACTTAACTTTTGTAACGATATCATTACTAATAATTTTATTACAATCGCCTTCTTTTATCTCAATATTAATATTTTTAAATGCCTCTTTTAATTTTCCTAATTTCCCGATACGCCAGCCTTCTTGTTCAATAAAAATATAGCTCATAAATGGGTGCTTTATTTTTAAAGCAACTAGTGGAGATCCATCGATATATCGTTCTTCATCTTTAGATTTTGGCTTACCAGTACCAGCAAAAGCATCTATGTAATAATATCCATTCTTACACCAAGATTGTCCTTTCATGATATTTGTATATGAATGGAGATATTTGCCCAAAAGGCTTAACTTCTCTTCTGACCATTTACCGATCTTATCTATTTTTTCAGGCATTTTCCTACTCATTTTTTACCTTATTGACTTGCGTTCCTTGTTTAATGTGGTAGTCGATTTTATTCTTCTTACAGAATTTGATAACTGCGGATGAGAGGCTATTGTAAAACTCTTTCGTATATTTAAATTCTGAAGATTTAACGCTATAATTTAAACGGCCGAATATAATTTTGTCGACAAAAGAAACAGCTTCTAGTATTTTTATTAGATCTTGTTTTATTAAATTAGGAGTGGGATAAGGTTCCATGCTAACCCAAGTCTTAAATCCTTTACTGCTTAGAAATGTTAATGAATCTATCCGATCTTTAAAATTAGCTGAATTGGGTTCAAATTCTTCTCTAAACTTATCGTCCAAAGAAACTAATGTAATGCCATATTCATTATTATTACTAAAACCATTTCTATTTGCTAGTTCTTTAGGAAAAATCCCTTTTGTTAGCACGGTACAGCGTATACTGTTTTTATTTAGCTTATCGATAATTTTTAAGCTTAGATTAGATACCTCCGGTTGTTGATACATAAAAGGGTCTGTCGAAAAGCATAAATGAACATATTTTATTTTATTTTTATACTTAGGGATTTCTTTATCCAAAAGCTCTAAGGAATTAGAAACGATTTTTGGCTTACACCATTCTTCATAAGTTTTAACAATACCACATCTTTTTTTCATCATATAAGCATAGCAAGGATATTTACATCCATGCGAACAGCCTTCGACATGATTTAGACAAAAATCAGCATATTCTACTTCGCTTCTATAAAGTAACGATTTTCTTTCGATAGTCTGCATTTTAGTTATAAGGCCATCTTATTTAGGTATATTGACAATAAATTAACTCTTGAACCGTTTTTACATCTCTGTCTGGCATTTTTCAAATTTTGATCTAACTGCGTAAACGGCTTTTACGCAACCACTATCAAGTATTCTTTTTCCTCTCTTACCATAAATATCAAAATACAAATCTCCCCCGCCTTCTCTAAGCAGTTGGACTATTTTTAGCCATTGAGCATTAGTCGGATTTTGGCCTATGTTTAATTGCATAGATAAATTGCCTTCACTTTCCGAAATTCTTATGGCATTTGCCTCTATTTGAAAAAAGGGCATATATTTATCCTCATATCCGCTCCCTATATGCTTGCCATATAATTCAATAACTTTTCTATGATCAAGGTTCCTTTCTGATTCATCTCCTCCACTAAAATTCAACAAAGAGCCATCATCCAAGACATAACCAGCCTCTAATATATCTTCAGTAAGTCCAAATTTTTCTTTGGCTTTTTCTACAATATATTTTTTGGATTGTCTTTTATAACTCATTATCTTAATAATGCCTTACAGTGCTACCTCGTATCTCCCTTTCCCTAAAAATTCTAAGTAACCCTTATCTCTTAAAAATTGAAGCTGCTGTCTGATTTTATCTTTTATATGCCTATTATCAGGATGCTTTAATTGCAAGGATTTTTCAAAAGCATAAACCTCATCCAATGAAAAGGTTTTCTTGTTTAAAGTGTCGATGCAACTCATTATATCTAGGATCCATCCTTTTGCTGTTATCTCTTTTTCTTCTCTCAAAAATAATGTCTTTCTCCAGTTTTCAAGCACTTTTTTCTTTGGTTCTATTTTTTCGTCTTTAACTAAAAATATTTTTCCTGTTTGAGGTATTTCTTGCAAAAGGATATTACATCCAATCCATCCTGCTCTGCGGGCGTTTTTTGCAAGAGGTTTTCTTTTTTCTATTATTTCCGGGACAAAGAAATGCTTAGGTATGACTAAAAAATCTAAAACTTGCAAAGAATTTAAATTATAACTTAAAAAGAAAAAATTTGGGTTTCGGTTACTACTCAACCTTTCTATCATAGTTTTATAAGCACCGTCTAATATCCTGAGCCCAATATCATCTCTCTTACTTTTTAATTCATATTCTTCCCTACAATTATCGCAGTAAAAATCAGCTACAGGTTTATTGTTTTGATACCTGTCTAAATATGAACCGCATGAAGGACAGTAAATATTGCTATTAGCCCATCCTTCGGTTAGAACTCTTATTTTTTGGGAAGGACTTTTGTAGGTCTTTGCTAAGCGGTTATCTAAAGATAAGTTTATTGGCATATTATGTTTATATATTACTCTTAGTTATTTTAATAGTCAATAACCCTATAAAAACAAAAACCTTCACCGGAATTTCCAGTGAAGGTTTGACTTTTTTAATGTCCAGGTTCCCCCTTTAAACACAGGACAAAGTATTCTATTTTGATACAACTATACCATAATTTATATTGTTGTCAATGGCTTAGATACGAATCTGTCTATTGGGCACATATACAAACAATCTGAAGGCGACAAAACTGACATTGTCAAAAGTGTCGCCTTGGCACATCCGGAGGGGTATACCTAAATAGGATGACTACTTATAAGGTTAATTTAGCGCGGGCAGGACTTTATCCCGCGTTTCATATAATATTGCTGGTGATAGTCCTCAGCTGGATAAAACTCTGAAGCTGGAATTATTTCAGTCACGATTTTTTTATTATATCTTCCTGATTTTTCTAAATTTTCTTTAGATAAAGTAGCTTTATTTTTTTGATCTTCATTAGTGTAAAAAATAGCTGAGCGGTATTGAGCGCCAATATCCGGGCCCTGACGGTTTAATGTAGTCGGGTCATGCATTTCCCAGAATATATTAAGAAGTTTTTCATAAGATACAATAGATGAATCATATTCTATTTCTATAGCTTCTGCGTGGCCGGTTTTATCTGTACAGACGTCCTCGTAAGTCGGGTTTTTGAGCGAGCCGCCGGCATAGCCTGCTTTGGTGGAAACCACGCCTTTAATGTTTCTAAAACCCTCTTCTACTCCCCAGAAACAACCTGCTGCAAATATTGCTTTTTCAGATTTTGAGGATTTTTTAATAGCTGGGATAAACTTTAACGCTATTTGATTTACGCAATAGCGTTTATAAGTAGGCGCTGGGCCATCTTCAAATACGTGTCCTAAGTGAGCTCCGCATCTTGCGCACGCGACCTCCATTCTTTCCATCCCTAAACTATTATCAGGTTTTTCTTTTATATTGAGTTTAGAAATCGGTTCCCAGAAGCTTGGCCAACCGGTTCCTGATTCAAATTTTTCATCCACTCTAAATAGATCTGTCCCGCAGCCGGCGCATTTATATATACCGCCTGATTTACCTATGCCGCATTTACTTTTAAATGGCGCTTGGGTACCTTTTTCGCGCATTATGCGGTATTCTTCTTTTGTAAGGATTGCTTTCCATTCTTTATCAGACTTTATTACAGGTTCCACTTCTTCAACTTTATTCGTCCGGGCATTAAAAATAGGTATTTTAGATTTATCTTCCGCATTAGTATTTTTCATATCTACTCCTAAGAGGATTAGAAACAAAAGAAAGGTTAAAGCTTTA
>JAUYDX010000008.1 GCA_030691625.1 Candidatus Omnitrophota bacterium
GGTGCCAGGCAGCGTGCCTGGCACGGTGCCGGGCACCAATTATGGTGTTTTTTTTCTTATTAACAGCGAGGTATATTTGTAAGAAAGATAATTATGTGTGACCCCGGCTGCGCAGCTTCTTGGCATATCTAAACAGACACTTATAAGGTATGAGAACAGGAAGTTTTTTCCTGTTGCCAGGAGGAACGCCCTCAATGGCTGGCGGGAATACACAGAAGACGATGTTAAAAACCTCAGGTCTATAATGGGAAGGACAAGATAGATGGCCAGGTTCAACGCGAGTTCAATAGCCCTGGATATAGGCACGCACTTCATAAAGCTCGTTGAGCTTAAAAAGGAAAAGGCCGGGATTGTGCTTACTAAGATCGGGATCAAGGAGATACCCAGGGACCTGAAGATTGACAGGGACAAGATCACTGTCCAGCTTATATCCCAGCTGATGTCGGAAAACCGCGTAAAGCCCGGGCCCGTGAATATCTCAGTAAGCGGCCAGTCTGTTTTCGTAAGATTCGTGAAGCTTCTGCAGGTAAAAGAGGATAAATTAAAACAGACAATGAGATTTGAGGCGCAGAACCAGATACCATTTGGCCTGAATGAGGTGATGTGGGATTGGGCGCTTCTGGATAAGGATAAAAATACGGCGTCCAGAAAAGCGGTCATAGTGGCTATAAAGAAAAACATAGCGGAGGACATGGTTTCAAAACTGAACGCTGTTAAATTATCCGTCCGATTGATAGACGTGGCCCCGGTGAGCGTTTATAACTGCATGGCCTTCAACGAGGATTATAATCCGGAAAACCTGGGGGCAGTGCTTGACATAGGCGCGAAGTCTACTAACTTCATTATATTTAATAAAGGTAACATATGGATAAGAAGTTTCCCTATAGCAGGAGAAAGGATAGAGGAGGCAAAGGAACAGGGCATAGAAGAACTCCTGGCAGAGGCTGAAAGGTCTCTCGAGTATTACTTTGTGCAGCAGGGAGAGGATGCGCCCAAGGAGAGAAAACTAGGACAGCTCTTTATGACAGGCGGGGGCAGCTTCATGGGAGACATTGAATCCGCTCTTAGTTCCAGGCTCGGCGTAAAACCCCAGGCCATGGACCCTTTCAGGAAATTAAGGATATCGAAAGACGTGTTTCAGAAGGCCCAGCAAGAGGGCATGAAAAACCAGTTTGCCACAGTAGTGGGGGCGGCGCTCAGGGGCATGACAGGCCTGAATATAGAGGTGAATTTCCTGAAAGAGGCGATTTCAGGAAAAAGGCTGTCTTTTGAAAAGCGCCTGTACGCAGGGCTTTCCATGGCCGCCGGCGCGATGATACTTATAAGTTTTTCTATTTTCATGAGGCAGGAATATTACATAAAAAAGATTAAGCTGGATAAGGTAGAGGACATGATAGGCACATACAGGACATACGAACCGAAGATAAAAAAGATAAGGGAAGAGGAAGGTATCCTGACGGGTAAAATGGATACTATTTACCAGCTGGCCTCTTCCAGGGCTGTGTGGCTCGGGATATTTGAGTCTATTTCAGAGATGCTGCCGAAAGACGTATGGATAACTGATCTGTCAGGCGTTATCTCCATAGAAAAAAGCAGCCTGGGCAGGATGGACATGAACGGAAAGGCGCTTTCTTACCAGTCAGTGAACAGCTTCGTATCGAGTCTTAAGGCGCTGCCCGGTTTCAGCGATGTGCGGCCCGTATCCTCTTCCGTGGAAAACGATAAGGACACAGGGGAAGAGATAGTGAAATTCAGCATTACCATGGATGTGGTCTTATAGCTGTAGGGGACGGTCACTGACCGTCCCCTGCCAATGGATTTAATTGAGGATTTAAGATGTTAAAATCAGGTAAAGAGAAAATTTTCCTAAAACAGGGCCTTATAGTTCTTGGCGTCCTGGCAGGGATTTATATATTTTTCCTCAGCCCCTTTCTGAAAGAGGGCGGGTCCATAATGGACGAGGAGCTGGACAGAAAGATAGGCGAGATGAAAAGGTTTATCACGCTTACAGGCACGGTGCCTTCAAAGGAAAGTTTTACCAGGATGCAGAAGGAAAAGGAGGCATTGGAAGAGAAGTTTTCAGGCCTTGCGGGTATTGTGGATCCTGAAAAGGCGAGGTTATCAGGGAAGAGCGCTGAGGCAGGCCTTTACTTTATTGAAAGGCTTCATTCCACCATGAAGAGGTTTGAGGCCGAGGCAGGGGCAAAAGGCATAAAACTTCCAGAAAACCTCGGATTCGGGGACGGCCTTCCAAAAGACAATATGGTGCCTGTGCTTATGAGGCAGCTGGAGACTATAGAATTCGCGATAGCCGCGCTCTTGAAAGGCGAGTATTCCGATATCTACGGCCTGAAGATTCTCAAGCCCATCGAATACGTAGAGCCTGTTTCGAAAGAGCTGTTTTATACAGAACTTCCGGTGCAGGTTTCCGTAAAGACAGGCACGGATACGCTTATGAAGACGCTGTTGGAGCTCAAGAACGCGAGCCCTGTTATCAGCGTGAAAGAGATACACGTTAAAAGCATAGAGCCTGGTTCAGGGGATGTGGAGATTAGTCTTGTTTTGAGCACCTTTATGATAGCGAGGGCTGAGAAATGATCATAAAAGAAAAAGCCATCTTTCTGATTCTTCTGCCCGCGCTGGCCGCCGTAATAGCCTTTGGCCTGAATTCCCAGGAAAAGAAAAGGCAGTCAGCCGATGAATCTTTAAGGGACATTGAATCCGTGACAGAAAAGGCAAAGGCCAAGAAAAAGGCTATAAAGAATGACTGGGACATAGAGGGCTTAAAGAAACAGGACACGCTGGATGCGTATTCTGTACTGATGGAGAGGAGTATTTTCTTCAGGACTGTTTCAGAAATAAAACAGGGAGAAAGGGAAGAGGTTATATCTTTAAAAGAGGAGGAGCCTCCAAAACCGGTTTTCGTTTACAAGGGAAGGATGGCGCTGGGGTCAAAGATCATTGTCATCATAGAGGATCAGAATACAGGTAAAAGCTATTCTGTTAAAGAAGGCGACGCTGCCGGAGATTTCACTGTCACGGCCATAGATGAAAAAGAGATACGGCTTAAGAAAAAAGACGGGGAAGAGATAGCGATAACCACTGTTAAGGAAGAGAAGAAGACAGAGCAGAAAGATGATGCAGGGGACGGTTTGAAACCGTCCCCTGCTGATAAGGGATCAGAGGGCGCTGAATGAAGAATACACGGAGGCTAATACAGATATTATTAATTGCAGGGCTATTGATGCCGGTTCAGCCTTTGGCCTTTGCGTCGGTAGACTCTTCCTTTACCCGCGCCGCTGTCACTTCAAGGCTTGACCTGAGAAAATATTTTGAAGAGGCGATGTCCCTGTTTGAATCAGGGAAATATAAAGAAGCCATAGCCATATTTGAAAAATTAATCGAAGTGGAAAAGGAGAACAGTGATGTGTATTTCACGCCTTTCGCAGAGATATACATTGATAAATCCAGGACGCGCATGGCGGAGCTCATGATAATGGAAGAGAAGAAATGGGAGAGGATGAAAAAAGAGGTTGTAAACGAGGCGGAGACAATTGCCGCGAAAGAAAGCGCAAGGATTGCGGAGGCTGCCCAGGCTAAGAAAAAAGAGCTGTACGAGAAAAAAGGAGATCTGAAGTCCACCTTTGAAAACGCCCTCGGATATTACAAATCCAAGAATTACCCTGAAAGCATAGTGGAATTTAAGAAGGTAAAAGAGATGTCTCCTGGCAGCCAGCTGGCATTCCAGGCAGACGAGTATATACGCTATATGCAGCAAGATATGAAGGAAAGGGAATCCAAGATGTTGCTTGCGAGAATGGAAGAGGCGAAGCGCGCCAAACTCGATATGGAAAGAGAGGCCAGGCTCGCGAAGTTCGAGATGGAGAAAGAGGCCCAGCGCCAGATGGCCCAGCAGGAAAGAGATGTCCAGCTCAAAAGAATAGCCATGGAAAGAAGGGAAAGGGAAAAAGCGCAGCTTAAAAGGATATTTGAACAGAAACTCAAGGCCAAGGACGCCAGGGAGAGGGTGGAAAAGGTGACCTCTTTAATGGATAGTATAATAAGTAATGCCAGGGCGAATAAATTAGAAGAGGCTCAGGCGCTGGTGGACAGGGCTATGCAGGAATTTCCTGAAAATGAAAAATTCAAGGATATACTCCATTATATAGATATGCAGAAAATAAAGAAGGAAGAGACTGCTTTAAAGAGGGCCAGGGAGCTCACAGAGGAAAGGATGATGCTGGATGTGGCAAAAAAGCATCTTTTGCCTGAAGATAAAACAGCGAAGCTGGAGAACGAGAAAAAGATAATGCCTATCGTGAAGATCCCCGAGATAAGAAAAAGGCTGAAGATACCCATAAGCGTTGATTTTAAGGATGTGGGCCTGGATTATGTCCTTAGTTTCCTGTCAGACGCCACAGGCGTGAATATAGTCCCTTCCAGCGGAATAGATATGGCTGAGAAAAAGGTGAGCTTGAAGATAAAGGATATGCCGCTCGAAGAGGCGTTGAGGTATATATTGAAATCCCAGGACCTGGTTTACAGGATAGAAGAAGACGCTGTATGGGTGGCGACAAAGGATGAGATAGCCAATGAAAAGATAGACACTAGGGTATATTTTCTGAACCAGGGCATAGGCAAGTTTGCCGAGTTTACAGCGCAGTCATCTGCAAGCGCGGAAGGCGAATCCACCAACGCCGGTTCTTCATCTTCCTCATCCTCTTCCGAGGTTAAGACAATAAAAAATATACTTGAGAACGCGGTAGACTGGCCTAAGGAGTCTAAATTGACCCTGGACGAAAGAACAGGATCCCTGATTATAAGCAATACGCCTTCCAACCTGGAGACCATAGAGAATCTTCTATATAATTTAGATATTACTCCTGTGCAGGTTATTATAGAGGCAAGGTTTTTAGAGGTGAAAGTGAGCGACCTGGATGATATAGGGATGGAATGGAAGCTTAACAGCATGTGGGGGATGAATAAGAACAGGCAGGGGGATGGCGTGTACGGGTTAGCTAAAAACACAGGGGCGGATTTCTCCAATTTTACCAACAGTGCGGATGAGGGATTTAATCTTACATATCAGGGCATATTGACCAATCCGCAGTTTCAGGCAGTTATACATGCCTTACAGCAAAAACAGAATGTGAAAACCCTGTCTGCGCCAAGGATTACGACCCTGAATAATCAGACAGCCACTATAGAGGTTGTGGACGAATATATATATCCCACAAGGTATGAGGCAAGCCTTGTGCAGTATGACATAAACGGAGACGGGGATTTTGATGATGCTGGCGAAACAGAATGGGTGAATGTACCGCAGGATTTTGTCACCAGGAATGTGGGTATACTTTTGCACGTCAAACCCAGCATAGGCGCTGACAAGAAGAATATAACACTTGCGCTTATCCCTGAGATAAGCGAAGACGCAGGCACCTACCCATATTCAGGAGACGTGAACATCCCAAAGTTCACCACGAGGAATCTGAGCACGAGCGTCATCATGAAGAACGGCGAGACAATAGTGATGGGTGGGCTTATAAAAGAGACGAATACAGTTGTGAAAACAAAGGTACCTGTGTTGGGCGACATACCTCTTTTAGGAGGATTGTTTAGGAAGAGCGAGGATTCCAAGGAAAGAAGGAACCTCCTGATATTTGTCACAGCCAGTGTCATGGGTAAAGAGGATAATAAAGTCGCAAGCACTGAAGATGCGGAAATAGAATCTTTAAAGCAATAAAATGGCCATGAGTTTTTTTATACGAATACTCTTAAGCATTATTTTATTTTTAATCCCTGAGGCGTCTTTTGCCTATGAGATGAAATCCGCGAAAGGAGACGACACGGTTTCTTCGGATAAGTCTATCGTAACAGAGGTTCCTGAGATAAGAAAAAAATTAAAGACCTTGATCACAGTGGATTTTATGGACGTGGGCCTGGATTATGTAATAGACTTTCTTTCAGAGGCCACAGAGGTCAATATAATACCAGGGAGCGGGGTAAAGCTTTCCGAGAAAAAGGTGAGCATAAAGGTAAAAGACATGCCGCTGGAGAGTGTTTTAAAATATATCTTCAGGAACCAGGGGCTTGTTTACAGGATAGAAAAAAACGCTGTGTGGGTGGATACCTTAGAGAATATGGATAGCGAAACGCCTGAGACCAGGATGTATTTTCTTGACCAGGGGCTTGCCATGTTTACAGAGTTCAGCGGTTCTACCACAAGCACCACCGGAGGCACAGGAGGCGGAGCTTCCATATCAAAGATAAAGACCATAAAAGATATACTGGAGAATGCTTGCGTGTGGCCGAGCGATTCCAAGATAAATCTCGATGACAGGACAGGCGCCCTCATAATCACAAACACCCCTACTAATCTCAAGATAATAGAAAACATACTTTACAATCTGGATATAGATGCTACGCAGATCCTGGTAGAGGCCAGGTTTATAGAGGTGGATATCACTGACTTGAGCGAACTCGGCTTTAATATAACCATGGACGGGCCGTGGGGCATAAAGAAAAAAGAAGGGAACAATGTTACGCAGATAGCTTCTTCCGCGGGCTCCGCATTTTCAGTTTTTACAGGCGCGCCTACAGAGGGATTAAATCTTACATTACAGGGCGTGCTTACTAAGCCGCAGTTTTCAGCAGTTTTGCACGCGCTCGAGAAAAAAACAAACCTCAAGACCCTTTCCGCCCCTAAGGTGACTACATTGAATAACCAGAGCGCCAGGATAGAGATAGCTGATGAATTCGTGTATCCTACTAGATATGAGCCTACGCTTGTAAAACAAGACCTCGATAACGACGGGGCTTTTACGAGCACGGTTGGCGGCGTGAAAGAGACCCGTTTTGTAAATGTGCCACAGGGTTTTGAAACCAGGCCTATAGGCATTATTTTAAATGTTACGCCCAGTGTTGGAAAGGATAAAGAAATTATAGCGCTGACGCTTAATCCAGAAGTAAGCGAAGCTACTCCCAATGCGTTTGAATATAGCGGAGAGGTGAAACTTCCTAAGTTTACCACCAGGAATCTCAGCACTAATATAGTGGTAAAGAACGGGGATACAGTGGTGCTGGGCGGACTGATAAAGGAATCCAGGACCAATACAAGGACCAAGACGCCTTTCTTAGGAGACCTGCCTCTTCTTGGCGCCCTTTTCAGAAAGGATTCGGATAGCGTTAGAAGAAAGAACCTTTTGATATTTGTCACAGCCAGTATCCTGAGCCCGGAAGGAGAAAAATTGCAATGAAGATAAAAAATATAAAAGATGTAGCAAGGGAAGCAGGAGTGTCAATAGCCACTGTGTCCAGGGTCGTGCATAAATTGCCGACTGTAAAAAAAGACAACAAGGAAAAGGTGGAGCAGGTGATTAAACGCCTGAAATTCAGGCCTAACCTGAGCGCCCAGCGCCTGGCGTCAAAACAGAAAAATAACGCCATAGGGCTTATTATACCCAGATACAGCGATATGTTTCATTCTTTCTACGCGCTGCAGATCCTGCAGGGCGTAGGGATCGCGGTCGAAAGATTGAAGCTGGATCTTTTATTGCACGTTACAAACGGAGAGACTTTTCTGGATATTTCCAATGTGCAGGGCGTGGTGTTTTCGGATATCATAGGTAACGAGGACCAGGTAGATAGCGTGGTAGAGGCAGGGCTTCCGTGCGTTATAATGAATTACTACACCAAAGACCTTCCTGTGTCGTGCGTATCAATAGATAATTTCAACGCCGCTGTGGACGCGGTTAATTACCTGGTGAAACTCGGGCATTCCAGGATCGCCACTATTACCGGCGCCCTAAAGACGCAGGTGGCCATAGACAGGCTTAATGGTTACCTCACATCTCTTGAAAAAAATAAAATCGAGAAGAAAACGGATTATATAAAATACGGGGACTTCGGAAGGGAATCAGCG
>JAUYDX010000047.1 GCA_030691625.1 Candidatus Omnitrophota bacterium
CCTCTTATCAAGGAGCCTACGATATGCGTGGCCATGAACGGCCCGTCCTTCAGGAAATACGAATCAAAGGTGAAAGCAAAAGGGCTTCTTATAATGAATAAATCTATCACAGACGCCGAGGCCAAGAGAAAAGATATTGAAATTTTGAACATACCTATTACGGAACTGGCCAGGGAAGCGGGCGATCACAGGATAGGCAATATGGTCGCGCTTGGAGCGCTTCTCGGAAAAAAGAAAATCGTTACGCCGGAGTCTTTGATAAACGGGCTAAAGGATATTGTTTCCAGCGCTTATCACGATCTCCTGCCTGTCAATGAAAAGGCGATAAGAAAGGGTTTTGAATATGGTTCGCGTTAGATTTGCGCCAAGCCCCACAGGCCATCTGCATATAGGAAGCGTGAGGACAGCGCTTTTTAACTGGCTCTACGCAAAGTCCCAGGCAGGCGTATTTATATTAAGGATAGAGGATACTGACCAGAAGCGCTCAAGCGATGTTTATATGGAAAGCATCCTTCAGGATATGAAATGGCTTGGCCTGAACTGGGACGAAGGCCCTTATTTCCAGTCAAAGAGATTCGATCTCTACAGGTCTTACGCCCAGAAATTCCTTGAAAAGGGCCTGGCGTATAAAGACGGCGAAGCGGTCATTTTTAAAATACCTGACGAGAAAATAAAGATCTACGATCTTGTGCACGGCGAGATAGAGGTGGATAACGCGCTTATAGACGACCTGGTCCTGATGAAATCAGACGGAAGCCCTGCCTTTAATTTTGCGTGCGCAATAGATGACATAGAAATGCAGATAACGCACGTAATAAGAGGCGACGACCATATCTCTAATACCAATAAACAGTTAGCTGTTTATAACGCCCTGGGGGCCAAGCCTCCGAAGTTCGCGCACATACCTTTAATACTAGGGCCTGACAAGGCGCCTCTTTCGAAACGCTTCGGCGCTGTTTCAATAACTGATTACCGGGCAATGGGGTATCTGCCGCAGGCCATGATTAACTATCTTTCTTTATTGGGATGGGCGCCTGGAGATAATAAGGAGTTTATGGGAGCGGAAGAGGTTATAAAAAAATTCAGCCTGAAGCGCATCAATAAGACAGGCGCGGAATTTAACCTGGACAAATTAAGATGGATCAATGGAGAACACATAAGAAAGCTCACCCTGGATGAATTTGTAAAGGTAGGTTTAGATTTTATTAAGCCGGAATGCGGAGAGGCATGGTTCAGAAAATTTGCAGAACTCTATCACGGCAGAGTAAAGACTTTGGTAGAATTTAAAGAAGAGTTTAATATATTCATATCAGATGACGTAAAGTATAATGAAGAGGCTGTGGAAAAGTTTTTGAAAAAAGACAAGGTTTCGGATATACTAAATATAACAAAGAAGCGGCTTGAGGCCATAGAGCCTTTCACGCAAGGTAACATAGAAAAAGAAGCAAGGGCACTGGTGGCAGAGCTAAAGATAGAAAGCGCTGACCTTATACATCCTTTAAGAGTGGCTGTCACAGGCAAAAGCGTTTCAGCGGGCATATTTGAGGTATTGGAGCTTTTAGGCAAGAAAAAGGTCATAGCCAGGCTCGGCAGTATTTTAAACAAAACAACTTGACACTACAAACATTGTCACAAGTGTAAAGTTGTTTGGGGCGGGATGAGGCGGGATATGGAAGAGAGCAGGAAATTTGTAAGGATTGAATGGCCTGTTGTAATAAAATACAAAACCGCGGAAGAACCTCGCACCCAGGACCAGATAGTGGGAAAGGATATATCAGAAGGCGGGGCAAGGTTTGTGGTCTATGAGCGTCTTATGAAAGGCACAGGATTAGAGCTTCAGCTCGAGGTGCCCTTTGATTCAATGCCTATCTCTGCCAGAGGAAATGTGGCCTGGATAAGGAAGATAGGCGAGGAAAACGAAAAAAAATTTGAAATAGGGGTTATATTTACAGAGATCAATCCCAGGGACCAGAAGCGTTTCAAGATGTATCTCGAGGAAGAGGTAAAAAAGCGCAGGTCCGGTTCTGTATAGATTTAAAATATTAATTGGAGGATCGTCTAATGGTAGGACACAGGTCTCTGGAACCTGTTATGATGGTTCGAATCCATCTCCTCCAGCCAATTTCTTCTCAGTTACTCCAAAGATAAAATTTCCCGCAATAGACCGTAAAATCCCAAGACTTATACCCAGGTACAATTGATTACATTCTGAATTCCTTCATAATGCTATCTATCATGAAACTCGGGGAATTTTTTAGCGCTGTGCCGGATAACCGCTTTAATCACCGCGAACTTAACGGAGGAGAGATGCTGCCCAAGACAGTAATGATAATCGATGATGACAGAGAATTTTCAGAAGAGCTTGAAGAGGCCTTAAGGTTAAGCGATTATGAGACAATAACGGTTAAAGATCCCGCGCTGGCTTTGAGAGAAGCTATTTCTAAAAAACCGGATGTGGCGTTACTCGATCTTAAGATGTATGGACAAAACGGGTTCCTGCTCGCGAATGAGTTTAAAAATTCCAGGAGATTTGCAGATATGCCGATTATCGCGATGAGCGGTTGTTTTAAAAATAAGGACAGCGAATTTCTGAATACTTACGGATTCAAAGGTTATTTAGAAAAACCTTTTAACCCCGCGGATGTAATAGCAAAAATAAAAGACGTATTGAAAAGCGTATTTTAAAAAAGAGGATAAAGAGGAGGAGGATTCTATAATGAAAAAACTGACAGGGGTATTTCTTCTGTTAATATTTTTAAGCGGATGCGCGGTTACCGCGTCTTCAGGCACGCGGACCGAGTATGAAGATAAAATGAAAACAATAGAACAAGACTACAGAGAGGGGAAAATAACCAAGGAAGAGTATACCCAGCTCAAGAATCAAGCTAGTCAGCAGGGAGAGGTTGGCCGGGAAACCGGCTCAACGGGTTCTGGTCAAAGATATCCTTAGGGAAATTAAAGCTGGTTTAAAAAAAGGGGGGTGAAGCATGATGGATGGACACAATTATTACAAGACAGGCGTAGCTGAGTGTATCAAGAAAAATGCTTATGAATCATTGGAGAACGACGGACGCAGACAGGGCCGCGATAAGGATTATTGGCTGGATGCTGAAAAGGCTGTAATGGCGCAGATCAGGGAACAATATTCATAAAAACTTAGCAAATAGATAAAGGAGGGGAAGATGAAAAGTTTAAAGGTTATAAGCGTACTTCTTGTGTGCATATTTTTTTCAGCAGCGGTAGCTATTTGCGCCCAAGAGCAGAATACCATTAACATTCTGGAGCAGTTAAGTCAGGAGTTAGAGAGAGGCAAAGTAGTCACTCCGCGGGAATGGAGAGCCATAAAAAATCCGATCAGGAATATGCTTAATCAAGGAGCAACCAGGGAAGACTTAAGGAATATGCTTGAGGATTTATCCAGGAAAGACCTTAGAGGCAGAGATCTAGAGAACACGGTTAATGCTGTTAATGATTTGGTAAATAAAGGCGAAAATCCAAAGGAAGCTGGAAATATCGTCTCCCAGGCAGCGCACGCAGCGCAGGCGCAGGGATTAAAAGGAAAAGATTTGGCTGCCAAAGTCCATGAGGCTGTAGGCCAGAGAAAGCAAGAGCTGGAAAAGACGCAGAAGATGAAACAAGAGGGCAAGGGCCGCGGAGTAAATAAAGGGAAAAAATAAGGAGGCGAGGTATGAAAAAAACTATTATTTATCTATTTTTGTCTATCATGGTCATGTCCCTCTCGGGGGGGCCGGCGTATGCAAAAAATAACAAAGACAACCAGGGCATGATGAAACAAAAAGACATGGATATGAATAACGACGGCAGTATCACGCTTGAAGAATGGCGGGCGTATTTTGATAACCACGATTGGAATGGCAACGGCGTCCTCTCAGGCGATGAATTAAAGCCCGGCAAGCGTCGTCCGGAAGCAAATTCAGTTTCTTCCAATCAGTTTCGCGCGTTAGATCGCGACAATAATGGCGCGATCTCTCCCGGCGAATGGACTGGCACGATGCAGGACTTTAATAGCCTGGACCAGGATCATAACGGAAATTTAAGCGTTAATGAGTTTCACCAGCGCTCGGGGTTAGATCTATTTAGCGAGCTAGATTACAATAACAACGGGTTTATCTCATACGAGGAATGGCGTAACACCAAAGGGTCATTTGAAGCGCTGGATCTAAACCGCGACGGAAAATTGAACCGCGATGAGTTTTATAATCAGCAGCAGTATCCCGTTTCCGTTTTCCGGGAACTCGATCAAAACAACGACTGGAGGATATCTCGCGGCGAATGGCGCAGTACGGCCGACGCCTTTAGCAATCTGGACATAAACGGGGATAACCTTTTGAGCGAGGATGAATTTAACGCCCGTCAAAGCAATACCCTTGTTGAACAGATCTTTCAGGAGATCTTTAGGAAGCGATGATAAAAAAGATATATCACATTGCCGCGTTCATTGTCCTGGCCCTGTTCTTATCCAGGGATTCTTATTGTGAAAATAAGGATCCCGCGCCCGGAAAGAATTACATGTCTTTTGCGGAGATAGAACTGCCGGCCAGCTTATCCCAAGACTATGCGCGTTATCTTGGCATAAAGCATGGCAGGAAGACAAGATTTTCAGAGATAAAGTCAGAGGGCATTATATTAGAGGTATTTAACGTGTATTGCCATAACTGTCAGAAAAATGTGGCTAATATGAATAAACTATACAGATTGATAGAAAATGCCGGGCTTAGTTCAAAAATAAAAATGCTCGGAGTCGGGATATCCAACTCGGAGACGGAGGTAAGCGTATTCAGGAAAAAATTCAACGTAGCTTTTCCGGTTTTCGCAGGTCCTGATAATAGCCTTTACGACAGGATTTTAGGAAAAATAGAATTTCCGTATATAAATATATTAAAAAGGGACTCGGGCGGAAACCTTGAAAAGGCTTTTGCCATTGAAAGAGACTTGCCTGAGCCTGAAAAAATGTTCAAGGTCGTGAGCGAAGGCCTGGGGATGACCCAGGAACCGAGATGAGCATATATATGTCAAATAATAACACCATGGAGCCAGAATCCCCGGGCCTTAAACAAATTTTTATTGTAGATGACGATGAATCAGTGCGCCGCTCGCTGAAAGCCCTGCTGGTTGCTCACGGTTTCAGAGTTTCGACCTTTCCTGGCGCAGAGGAATTTTTCAAAGCTGTGCCGAATAGCGCCCCAGGCTGTCTGATCCTGGATATCTATATGCCGAGGTTGGAGGGATGGGAAACGCAGAAACGTCTTCTAGAGTCAGGATCTAAGCGCCCGGTCATTATTATTTCCGCGGAAAAAAACGGAGACCTTAAAACGCATGCATTGGAAGCAGGGGCAGCGGGTTTTTTACAGAAACCGTTTGATGGCCAGGAGTTAGTCGATTTAATCAATAAATGCGAAAACTAAAAAACAGAAAAGGAGGTGTTCTATGAACGTAAACTGTTATTCAAAGGTGCTTATAGCGGTTGTAGCCGCTCTATTAGTCACCAGCGCGCCTCTGCGCGCTTCCGATAAGGCAGAGAATGTAAGAGTTGTCCAGGTTTCGGGAGAAATCTCCGAGATCGATGTTAAGCGCGGCAAGCTAGAGCTGGAACAAGACGCATCCCGGGACAGAAGGGATCCCACAAGGTACAGCATTAATCAGAATGACACCCGTGTAGTTGACCCCAGAGATAAAAAGTTTCTCAAGCTAGAGGATTTGCAGGTAGGTCAGCACGTCCTGGTAGAATTTAATTATATTAATGGCGAGATAGGAATGGATCCTGTTGCTCAAAAGATCATCGCTGAACATATGTCGAGACCTGTTTTCCAGGAAGCCTCCGGCGAACTTAAAGCTATAGATGCTCAAGCCGGAACACTCGCCATAGAGGAGAGACCGGGAACCGGAAAACTGACCTATTTTGTGTTTGAACCAAATAATATCATAGTTATGCAAAGCCCGAGCAGGGAATCTGTGCGATTGGCGCTGAATCCAGGTGATATGGTGAAGGTTGAATTTGTGGTAAGACATGAAAAGCGGCATGCGCGCTCCATCATGTTGTATCCAGCGTCGTCTGTAGCTGCAAGCACAACCACTGTAACGACAACGAGTACAACCACAACGCAGTAATTGGTAAAAATAGCTGGCTTAAATTATCGAAGGAGGTGAGAAAGATGTCGTTGATTTCAATATTGATCACTTTGATTATTGTTGGAGTGATTCTGTGGTTAATTAATAGTTACATACCAATGGATGCCAAGATCAAGGCGATTTTGAATGTCGTAGTGGTTATTATAGTGATCCTTTGGCTATTGCAGGCATTCGGGGTATTAGGTAACATTAACGGGGTACGTATTAGGTGATAAATTTACGCATAAGTAAGCGGTAAAGCCAAAAAATAGGCTAATATAACAAGGAGGGACCATGGTAAAGAAACTATTGCAAACGTTACAGGTTTTGGTCTGCGCTGTTTTAATTGTTCAGATGGCAGGCTGCGGTACCCTTATGTATCCTGAACGCAGAGGGCAAACAGGCGGAAGGATAGACGCCGGTGTCGCTATTTTAGACGGTATTGGGCTATTGTTTTTCTTGATTCCCGGCATCATCGCCTACGCTGTTGATTTTTCTAACGGAACGATTTATCTGCCCGGGACAAATACGGGTTCCCTGGATATAAAGGATATAAAACAGGTAAAATTTGATCCAAAACATTATACTGTTGCAACAATTGAAAAAATCATTAAAATGGAGACCGGATATGCGGTAAAGATGAACCAGGGCAATGTAGAGGTTTATAAATTAAAATCTTTAGATGATATGATGGTGTGTTTTGCGGAGGTTTTACCAGAAATACAAAATACCCACATCGCCTTGTTAAGCAAGAAATAATACGGGTTGTCGTTACTATAGTTATCTTGCCTTCTCTTGCAAGTAAAGAGAAGGCAAGATTAACCAGGAGAGGGAAGTTTTATGAAGCTTGTATTGATTTTCTTTTTAATAGGATTAGTTATTTTTCTTAGTTTTAATATCTCTGTGCTGAGAAAAGAATTGCGGGATACTATAGAACATGCCGAATTTATGGAAAAAGGAAATGACAAATTGAGAATAGAATTAATTAGCTTAAGAAGAATTAATAGCGGAAACGAACAACTGCTGAATGAATTAGACCAAAGCCTGAAAGAATTAAATAGCAAAGTTCCCTTCGCGACCATGGATAAGTATATTCCTAAACAGGTATGGAATGACATAAAACCGATCATCGACCGGCTTCAGATTTTTCAAGAGGCAAGAGGAAAAAGACTTTCGCAAAGTGTGTATAATAATCCTTAATTAGCCCATAGTTTTATCTATAAACCGCGCTATTTTTCTGCATAAAATTTATTGACAACTTTTTTATTTTTAGTAAAATATATAATAGAATAGGTATTTTTCAGATTATTCTTTTTGGGCGAAAAAGGCCGCGAAACAGCCGCTATAAATGAAAATGACAAAGAAAAATAAAACTAAAAAGTCCTTATCGGAAAATAAAGTCCGAAACGGGAAACGCGCGCGTCTTGAAAAGATAGTAGCCGGTTTGCGTAAAAATCGCAGCGGTTTGAAAGATAAAATCCGGCAGCAAACCCATGAGTTAAAGGTAAAAAATGGAAAATTGAGAAATGGGATAAAGCAACAGATGCGGTCAAAGGAGCAGACGCACATCCATACTAAAGCTATGGAATCTGCTGTTGACGGTATCTTTATTATTGATGCCCAAAAGCCCAATTTTCCTGTTATCTACTCCAACAGATCATTTCAGAAGATGACTGGTTACGCGAAAAAGGAAATCCTGGGCCGGGATTATTTCTTACTGCATGGAGCTGGCGCCGATCCCCGCATCATTGAAAAAATAAAAAACGCGATACATCATAATAAGTCTTTTCACGGAGAGGTACTCAGTTTTCAAAAGGATAATAAAAAATACTGGAATTTACTGCGCATTACGCCGGTGCATGATAATAGCGGCGCGATCACTCATTATACGGGGATCCAGACAGATGTTACCTTAATACAACAGAGGGATTTAGAGATTCAAGAACAGCGCGAGGAGCTTTTGCATGTCACCAGGGTGGGAAAGCTCGCGGAATTTGTCTCGTCCCTGGCTCATGAGATCAGCCAGCCTCTTACGGCTATTCTCTCCTACGCCCAGGCTGGCCAGCGCATGCTCGGAGACAGGGATCCTGAACTGCAGAAGATCCTATCGTACATCGCTGATGATGACCAGCGGGCGGGCGAGGTTATCCGGCGGCTAAGGTCACTATTGAAAAAGGGTAAGCCGGTATTTGAGCTTCTCGATATCAGCACCCTTATTAATGAAACCATTGTGCTCATGGCGACCGATGCCACCGTGAGGAACAGTATCATTAAAACCGAATTAGGTACGGATCTTCCGCGAATCCTTGGCGACCGGATACAATTACAGCAGGTTCTTCTGAATCTCATCAGTAACAGTTTAGACGCGATGGAGGATAGCAAAAATTCCCGCGAGATCTTGATTCGCGCGTCGCGTAAAGATACCAACATGATTATCGTGGAGGTGAAGGATTCAGGATGCGGTATTTCAGAGGATAACATGAAAAAGATCTTTAAACACTTTTTTACCAGTAAGTCTGACGGCTTGGGTATGGGATTGTCTATCAGCCGTTCTATTATTGAAGCCCATGGCGGCCGCCTGGAAGCTAAGAATAATCCCGGCGGCGGGGCAATTTTTTATTTTATTATTCCTATCGCCAAAAAGGACGCATCATGACTAGTCTCAAGCCGATCATTTACGTTGTAGATGATGACGCTTCTATCCGCAGGTCACTCTCTTTACTGTTAAAATCGCACGGGTTTAAGGTTGAGGCGTTTATGGCCGCAGCGGACTTTCTGGCGTTCAAGCACCTTAAATTGCCGTCGTGCCTGGTCTTGGATGTCCAGATGCCGGATATCGACGGCATTGCTCTCCAGGACGCCATGGCGCGGCAAAAACTTATCATCCCGATAGTTTTTATTACCGGACACGGGAATATCCCCATGAGCGTAAAAGCGATGAAGGCAGGGGCCATAGATTTTCTACCCAAACCGTTCACTAAAAAAGAACTTCTGGATGCCATTGAGCGCGCCATCGCGAAAAACAAAACCCACAACAAGGAAGAAGCAGAAATAAACAGGATTAAACGGCGCATCAAGACGCTCTCTCCCAGAGAGCTTGAGGTTTTCCGTTTGGTGGCAAGCGGCATGCTGAGTAAACAGATCGCATTCAAGCGGGGGACCGCGCTCCAAACGATCAAAGTTCACCGCAGCCGGGTCATGCAGAAAATGCAGGCTAAAACCGTAACAGAACTTATCCATTTAGCCCAAAAAGCGGGCTTAGTTTCCTCCCAGAGCTGATTTCAAAGACAAATTTTCCACACGATACCGTAAAATCCCAGGATTATACCTCAGTTCAATTGATTTAAATTATATTGGTTCTAAAATAGCGCTATAAAATGAAAGCCATGTATAAAACAAAAGAAGGATCGCTTACGCAGCTTATAGAATCGCGGCAGCAGCGCGCCGGGATAGAGATATCGGAGAAGACGCGCGAGACCGCTCTTTACGCTTCAGAAATCCGTTTCCGCAGGCTCTTTGAGACTGCGCAAGACGGCATACTGATTCTCGACGCGGAAACAGGCCAGATCAGGGAAGTAAATAAATTTTTAATAGACATGCTGAGTTATTCCCATGAAGAATTTTTAGGCAAGAAACTCTGGGAGGTTGGGGCTTTTGTAGATATCGACAAAAGCAAAGCCGCCTTTCAGGAATTGCAGACCAGGGGATATGTCCGATATGAAGATCTGCCGCTTCGAACCAAGGATGGCCGCCTGATCAGTGTGGAATTTGTCAGCAATGTGTACAGCGTTGACCGCGCCAAAGTGATCCAATGCAACATCCGCGATATCACAGAGCGCAAGCGATTAGCAAGCGAACTATTTAAAGTTAACAGCGAGCTTGTGAAGGCGAATACGCGGCTGCAAGAATTAGATAAGATGAAGTCTGATTTTGTTTCTGTGGTGTCGCATGAACTGCGGACGCCGCTTACTTCGATAAAGAGCGCGGTCAGTACTTTATTAAAGGCAGGGCTGAAAAAACGCCAAATAGATGTGACGGAAAAGAAATTACTGGACATTATTTTAAATAATACTGACCGTCAAACGCGCATGATAGATGATCTGCTGGATTTATCTAAAATAGAAGCCGGGGCCATGGAAATGGTAATGGAACGCGTAGATATGGCGAGTTTGGCAAGAGATATAATCAATTCTTTTCGGTTCCAGCTCGACAGCAAAGATATAAAGTTAAGCGCGATATTGCCTAAACACGTTTCTCCGCTTTTGCTTGATTCTGAAAAAATAAGGAGAGTTTTCGCTAATCTGATTTCTAACGCGATAAAGGCTATTCAGGGCAATGGAACAATAATCGTAAAATTGGAGGAGAGGTGGGGCGATATTAAGGTAACCATAACTGATACCGGTATAGGGATAAGCAAGGGAGACATGGGAAAGATATTCAATAAGTTTCAGCGCGCCGGGGATATTACTGCGCGCAGAAAAAATGGGACCGGTTTAGGGCTGATGATCTCAAAAGGAATAGTGGAAAATCATGGCGGAGAAATATGGGTGGAATCCGAGGTTGGAAAGGGGAGTTCGTTCTGCTTCACTTTACCGATTGTCAAAAAGTAAGCGGGTGCGGCTGTGAAAGGAAATAAAGTACTTATAATTGATGACGAACCAGATATCGTCAGCACGATAAAATATCTCCTGGAAGAGGCGGGATATTATGCCTTTAGCTCTGATAATGGACAGGAGGGGCTGCGAAGAGTGAAACAGGATAAGCCTGATCTGGTTATTTTAGATCTAAACCTGCCGAAACTTCCCGGTGAAGAGGTATGCCGGGAAATAAAAAAAGACGAGAAGACAAAAGGCATCCCTATTATCATGCTCACCGCGAAAAAATCCGATGTTGACAGGGTTCTTGGCAGGGTTATCGGCGCTGATTATTATATGGTTAAGCCTTTCGATCCAGATTTATTGAACGATAAAATAAGGGAATTACTGGACAGGCGTCTTTTGTAACCAGCCGGCCCTGAAAAATCCAAAGGTTATACCCAAGTTCAATTGATTTAATTACCACGGCTCCTATAATGACATCATGAAACCAGAAAAGTTGCGCCTTAAACAAATTTTTATTGTGGATGACGACGAATCAATATGCCGCGCGCTCAGCGCCCTTTTGGTTACGTACGGGTTTGGCGTGGATACCTTTACTTCCGCGGAAGGATTTTTTAGCGTTGTGCCGAATAGCGCTCCGGGCTGTTTGATTCTGGACATCCATATGCCGGGACTGGACGGATGGGAAACCATGCGGCATCTTTTCGCGTCAGGATCCAGCCGTCCGGTAATTATTATTTCCGCGGATAAAAACGCAAGGCTTAACGAGAAGGCTTTAAAAGCGGGCGCCAGGGGTTTTTTACAAAAACCGTTTAATAACGAAGAGTTGGTTGATCTTATTAATGGTACGTTTGAAGAGAAAAGGAGGTGATCGATGCGTATATTTAAGGTAATAACGACAACAGGTGTGGCTGCAGCGCGGTAAAGGGTAACAATAAAAATGAAGTTAACTAAAAAAGGAGAGCAGTCATGAAATTACAACATATGTTCAGATTAGGGATGATTTTGTTGGGCGTGACAGGTTTTGTCGTTGTGGAAGGTTGTAGCAGTTCGCTTTGCAGCAGGAGGGCTGGTCTTGTTGAAGGCGGTACCTCTAATGTTAGTAACTGCGCTGGTGAACGCGCTGACCTTGTCGGCGCGCGTGGTCCTGCTGGTTCTGTTGGCCCTCAAGGGGAACGGGGTTTAACCGGACCCAAAGGCGCATCTGGTGTTGCTTTAAGAGGTGTGCGTGGTGAAATGGGACCTACGGGTCCTGCGGGTGAACGAGGCCTTACTGGTTCAAGAGGGCCGATAGGTGATGTTGCGAGAGGTCCTGTAGGCGTAGCCGGACCGCGTGGTGATAGAGGTCAGCAAGGTCAAGTTGGTATAAGGGGAGAACAAGGGGATAGTTCAGCTGGTTTTGCCGGCGCAAGGGGTCCTGTTGGTTCTCAAGGTGTAAGGGGTCCTGTTGGAGAAGCGGGCGTTAAAGGTCCAACTTTGTACGGCCCACAAGGTCCTGCTGGTTATGAAGGTTCTTCAGGTGAACAGGGAACGATCGGAGGACAAGGTTCTAAAGGTAATATTACGGCTGGTATCGCTGGTCCAGTTGGTCCTTCAGGATTATCAGGATCTGTAGGCAGCATGGGAGCGACTGGTGGTCAGGGCGTTGCAGGCGCTATTTGTTACTGGAATCTTTATAGGGAATTCAATTTCTATTCTAATGATACCAGTCTTAGTTCTGCAGACATGAAAAGCGTGAGCGAAATTGCGGATTATTTAAACAGAAACCCATCGTTACGGCTCGGAATTGATGGCACCGCAGTTAGTTCAGGAGATCAAAATATAAATGATCTTCGTGTCAACGCGATTCGCACCGCATTGATCAATGCCGGTGTGTCACCAGATGAGATCAGTACGGGCGTGGTGATAGACAACAAGGATTTTAGGCGCAAGGGACGAGTAGCCGTGCTTTTTACCACCGACTGATCGTGAACGCGATTGACGGTTCTTTGATGGCGGCTGGCTGGTACGAGACAGAGATTACCAGCCGGCCGTTCTCAATATCGTAAAGGAGAATGATATGAAAAAACTTACTTTATTAATGCTGGCGGTTCTATTTTTAATGATCTCAACTGTAGGATGTAACGCGACAAGAGGCGCGGGGACAGATATAAAGAGCGCAGGGGAGCATATTGAAAATATCGGTAAATAGGAGAAATCGCTCTAATTACAGAGAGGTGGAAAATGAAGACGTTAGCGTTGTTGGCATTATTAGTTGTCCTGGTTTCTTTTATCGGTTGCGCGAACAATAGGACAAAGATAGGCGAAGGGGCTGGCATAGGAGCCGGCGTTGGAGCAATCGCAGGGGGTATCATAGGTTCCCAGAGCGGAAATACCATGGGAGGCGCTTTGGTAGGCGGCGCGTTAGGCGCGGGCAGCGGGGCGGCAATCGGGTCGCAGATTGAAAAATAAGTTACTCAACAGGGGGTAAGAAAATGAAGATGTTAACGTTGTTGGCATTGTTAGTTGCCTTGGTTTCTCTGGTCGGATGCGAAAGGGGAAATTCAATTTCCTTCAAAGCGCCGTCAGGAGAGACGACTTCGGTAACGGTGAAATAGGATCAAATGTTTTAAATAATGGGTTCCGCCCGGGTTTTAACCCGGGCGGAACCTTATCTGTAAGGAGAGGTTTTCTTGAAAATTGATATAAAGGCAAGAAAAGAGATCGCCAGGTTTTTAATCGCGGGGACCATTGCCGGCGCGACAGACTTTGGCATTTATTATTTTTTAATCCACTTTTTATCTTTCAACCTGGCGAAAGGGATCTCTTTTACGTGCGCAGGTCTTGTATCGTATCTGCTCAATAAATACTGGATATTTCAATACAACCGGTCGTCATCGTATCCTGAAGTGGGCCGCTACGTACTAATTAATTTTTTAGCTTTAGGAATTAATGTTTTAACTAATCAAGGCATCCTCGAGCGTTGGCCGGGAGCTGTTTTTTTAGCTTTGATCATTGCCTCGATGCTGACAGGTTTGTTTAACTTTATTTGCTTTAAATGGTGGGTTTTTAGGACATTGCTGAAAGAGGGGGTTTATTTTATGTGGTGGAGATGGTTCCCGTGGAGATTTTTAGTAAGAGATGCCGCGCGCAAGCAGGGTTTTTTAGACCCTATTAAACTTATTTCTCAATTACAGAATTTTACGCAGCCCTCAGAGGTGGCGGCGCCTATGGAACTGCTGCGCTCGGGCGTTGTCCTGCACGCCCGCGGTTTGATCAATAGTTTAGCTATCCAGCATAACCTTGATTGGATCTGGCCTTACTGGGTGGAATGTCAATATGATCCCCTGAACAAGGCTTTTATACCGCGGTCTTTTTCATTGACCCAAATCAATCTTACCCATAGAAATTGGACAGCTCTGGGAGTTCCTGACGGTATTGAATTTCCTATTGTAGATCCCCGCGGCCTTGTTACCCCCCATTACGATGGCTGGTCTATAGATGTTTGGGTTATTCCGGAAGAGGGAGAGCCGTTGATCCCGTCGCGCGGCCCAAGCGTGTCGCAAAAGATGGTTATGGACGACAATCTTTGCGTGATCACAGAATCGAGCCTCGATCAATCAAAGCTTCGGTTGAAAGCGCAGGTTATTGGTTCAGGAGCGCCTATCTGTCAGATCAAAATCACAGGATCCGCTTCTGTAAAGGCGCGGATAGCGGTCTCTCTCAGGCCTTATAACCCCGAAGGCGTAAGCTTTATAAATAACATCACTCTTCTTGAAGATTCGCCGGGCTGGCAGGTAAACCGGGAAAGATTTGTCTATTTTGATAAGCCTCCTGACCAATGTATATTTTCGGATTATCACCGGGGCGATGTTTATAGCCGTTTGTCATCGAACGAATTTGAAAAAGAAATTTCATGCAAAGTCGGCATGGCCAGCTCCGCGGCGTTATATGTATTGGAAGCAGGGGTTCCGCGAGAGATCATCATCTCGATGCCTTTAACGAAAAACAAAATTGAAAAAGAATCATACTTGAGCTATCAAGAAACCGCTCAATTGTCCTGGAAGAAAAGTCTTCAAGGCTCTGTTAAATTGCAAATCCCGGATAAACATTTTCAATTCCTTTACGAAGCCGCTATTCATACCATGGTTTTGCATTCTCCCAGGGAAGTTTATCCGGGGCCGTTTATTTACAGGCGGTTCTGGTTTCGCGACGCCGCTTTTATATTAAACGCCTTGTTATGCGCCGGGTTAAAGGAACGCGTCCTGCGCGCCCTGGATTGTTTCCGCTCCCGTCAGACAGCCCAGGGTTATTTCCTGTCTCAGGAAGGGGAGTGGGATTCTAACGGAGAGGCCTTGTGGATCATGCGCCAGTATTGCGAGATGACCGGGAATGTTCCGCCAAAAGAGTGGATGGATTCGATCAATAAAGCGGGTAAGTGGATTTGTAAAAAGAGATTGCCTGATAACTCGCAGTTCCCTCACGCAGGCTTATTGCCTTCGGGATTCAGCGCCGAGCATTTAGGGCCCAATGATTTTTATTATTGGGATGACTTTTGGGGCGTCGCTGGATTAAAGGCAGCTGCTTTTTTGCGCGGCTCTTACAAGGATGATAATTCTATTTATTTTGAAAGCCAGTCAAGGGCATTACTGGAGAGCATTGATCAAAGCTTAAAGAAAGCAGGCGTCCGTTTAAATAGACCTGCCATACCAGCCTCTCCCTATCGCCGTTTAGATTCTGGAGCGATCGGCTCTTTGGCCGCCAGCTATCCGCTTCGCATTTTTGAACAAAACGACCCAAGGATCTTAGACACAGCTGATTTCTTAATGAAAAATTGTTTAGTTCATGGAGGATTTTTTCATGATATGACTCACTCCGGTATCAACCCTTACTTAACCCTGCATTTAGCCCAAGCGCTTTTACGCGCCGGGGACCCAAGGTATTTTGGTTTAATACAAGCGGTGGCTAAGCTGGCTTCACCGACGGGACAATGGCCTGAATCCATACATCCGCATACAGGCGGAGGATGCATGGGAGACGGACAGCACGTATGGGCAGCGGCGGAATGGGTAATGATGATAAGAAATTGTTTTGCGCGCGAAGAAGACAACAGGTTAATTTTATGTTCAGGTATCCCGCGAATGTGGCTGGAGAAAAATCAAACAATCGCGTTTGGGCCTGCGCCTACCATTTTTGGGGACATTAAAGTTTCCGTAACGCCCCTTGGGCAGAATATCCTTGTAGAATGGCAGGGACTTTGGTTCACAAAAGAGCCGGCGATCGATATCCAATTGCCTGGTTTTGTAAAGGTGAGGGTTTTGCCAGGAACCAGTTCTATTGAATTGAAATATGAGGCGGATAAATGACAGAGGCCTTTACAGATAGATTTAAAGATTTTATCACATTGAATTCATGGGAAAAGATCTACCCGGAAGAGATCGAGGGTATCTATACAAAGGTCGCTCCTGTCAAAGAAATGTGCGTCTTTACAGTCTCCGGGATGAAAGGCGCCAGGGGGTCGAAAGTTCTTTGGGCTGTCATCCAGCCGGATCTTGATAAGTTCAGGGAATTCGGAGAAGTGAATCTGCGCTTCGTCCTTAAGGAGAGATTTGATAATGCTTCGCTATTGCTCCCGATTTACAAAAGGCTCAAAGGTTTTACTATCGCGCTTGAGGATCTTCCGCATAATCTGTTCGGCAAGTTAGAAAGATACGCGGTCAAGAAAATATATGAACCCAGAGTGATCGCGGGGATAGAAGGCGCTCTCCCTGTATCAGGAGAGCTTTCGAGAGAGGATCTCCTATTGACAGGATCCGATATTGGCATAAAAATTTTGAAGTGCCTGGATGAGCAATGCCTCGAGGATCAATATGATATTAGAAGGCCTATAATACTTGAGGATTCCTTAGAGCTGGACCTTGGCATAGATTCATTAGGCAGGGTAGTACTTGCTACGCGCCTTGAGGCGGCTTTTAACGTAGATATAAAAGATGAGGCGATCTCGAGGGCCTTTAGCGTAAAGGACCTTATTCTGGAGGTAACGGATGCGTTGAGAGGGGCTAAAGGCATACCTCCGGAGGACCAAGAGATATCCTTAGGGCCGGACTACTGGAAAGAAAATTTACAGGTATTGCCGAAAAAAGAAAATCTGGAGCTGCTCGAATTGGGTACCGGTTATTACGCCTGGCTGTTTCGATTTATTTTAACAGCCATAGATTGTCTGATTTTCAGGTTGTTTTTTAGTATCAAGGAAGAAGGAGCGGAGAACGTGCCCAGGGAAGAGGCTTATATTATATACGCCAACCACACGAGTTTTCTTGATGGGCCCGCCATTGGCGCAAGTTTGCCGCGCAGGCCGGTGTTTCAGCTTTTTTACTTTGTCTTCGGGCCGTATTTTTTCAGGCCGTTTGTAAAATCCCGCGTATTAATGAATCTCGTAAAGATGGGAAGGTTTATTCCCTTTGATTTTTCAACGCATTTTCTGGAGGCGCTGCGCAGCTGTTATTTTGTATTAGAACGGGGCAAAGGTTTGTGTTTCTTTCCGGAAGGGCTGCGCAGTAGTACCGGTGAAATCGGGAAATTTAAAAAAGGGTTTGGTGTCCTGGCTAAAGAGACCGGGGCAAAGCTTGTGCCTGTGGCTATAGAGGGAACTCATGAGGCATGGGCCAGTACCGCGAAGTATCCCAAGAGACATCCGATCAGAGTGAGATTCGGCAAGCCGCTTCTCCCGGAAGATCTGGAAAGGGAAGGGCTGGCAATGGGCTCACAAGATTGTTACGACGCTATATGCGTGGCGGCCAGAAAAGCGCTCGTGGAATTAAAGGAGAAATAATGAGGATTCTCATGATGACGAATACCTATTTTCCGATTGTAGGAGGGTTAGAGCAATCAATCTATTCTTTTAGCGAAGAATTTAAAGCCTTGGGACATGAGGTTCTGATTGTTACTCCGGCCTTTAACGGGATGCCGGCAGAGGAACCGGGCATTATCCGTATTCCAGCTATACAAAAATTTAGCGGGACTATTTTCTCGGTTAACTTTCCTATCTCCGGGCTCTTAACGCGATACATGAAAGAATTCTCTCCGGATATGGTGCATAGCCATTGTCCGTTTTTCATGGGAGATTTTGCGTTACGCCTCAGCAGGCAGCACGCTATACCACTCGTATTTACTTATCACACGATGTTTGAGCAGTATATACATGATTGGCCGGTCCAGAATGAGGGAGTGAAACGATTTATGGTCAAGCTAGCCGCAGGATATGCGAATTTGGTGGACCATGTGATAGCCCCATCGGAAAGCGTGCAAGAAATTTTACTCACGAGAGGCGTCAAGACTCCCATAGAGGTTGTTCCTACAGGGGTAGATGTGAAACATTTTTCAAAAGGCAATGGAAAGGCTTTTCGCGAACGGAATCAGATCCCTCCAGATGCCTTAGTGATCGGACATGCGGGGCGTCTGGCGCCGGAGAAGAATTTGGAATTCCTGACAAATTGTCTGGTAGAGTTGTTAAAAAAAGATGCAAGGGTTCATGTTCTAATCGTGGGCCTTGGCCCATCGGAGAAAATGATCAAAGACACCTTTTGGCAAGCCGGCCTTGAAAAAAGACTGCATTTGACCGGAGTTTTGCATTATCAGCATTTGGTTGACGCTTATTTTGCCATGGATGTTTTCGCGTTCGCTTCATTAAGCGAAACCCAGGGGATCGTTCTGATCGAAGCCATGGCAGCAGGCCTTCCTGTGGTGGCTTTGGATGCGCCCGGAGCGCGGGAGGTTATAGAAGATCATGTGAACGGTAGATTGCTCAATGAGATGGATCAGCAAAGTTTTATTGACGCGCTTCTGTGGGTTTTACGCCGCTCTAACGAAGAGCTGCAAGCCATAAAGCAAGCTGCGAGAATGACAGCGCGGAAATACCCGATTAATTCTGTTGCCAAACGCATGTTAGAAATTTATGAAAAAATTAGATCTAGAAAATCTATTTCCCTGGGCAAGAAAAATAGTTCGCAGTATCTCTTTCTGTGGCGCATGAAAGCGGAGTGGGATGTTTACAGAAATTATATTAAATCCGCGGTCACGTCGGTGTTCGAAGGGAAATTTCAGGAAACAGAACCCATAAAGATTAATGATACGACGTTTGACCTTACGGACGCTGATAATGTTCTGCTTCAAGCGAAGAGAGAAGGGGAAAATCCGGTAGTCTTAGAAAGGAGAAAGTTGATAAGGCTTAGTCCCAGGCCGGGCACGAGAATAGAAGTAGTCGATTCCTCTGACAAAGAAAATGTTGGAGCCTTACAGATAGCCGACATCTCTAAAGAAGGCGCGTTGTTCTTTTCCACTCAGGACATTCTTGGTGAAGAATTTTTGAGCCGTATCTATCGCCCAAAAAACGCATCTCCATTTGAGCTTACCTGTAAAGTGAAACATAAGAGGAAATCGGAGAACGAGCTCTATCGCGTTGGTGTTTATTTTCCAGATATCTCCGAGAGCAGTAAAGAAAAATTATCAGAATGTATTGAATCTCCAAAGATTAATGATATGGCAAAGCGCTCATAGAGCTGAAAGGATAAGAATAAATGGAGAGTGAACGTAATCGTTTCTTGATGACCGAGGACGGGAAGCGCATCGCCCTGATTCACATTAAAAGAGGGTTTTCCAAGGTTGTTATTATCGCGCATGGTTTTTATAATAATAAGGATACGGTTTTGTTCAGGGGGATAGCTGACGCGTTCAGCAAAGAGTACGATGTTATCATATTCGATTTCCGGGGGCATGGCAAGTCTAGCGACGTGTTTACCTGGACTGCTCATGAACAAAAAGATTTACGGGCGATCATCGCCTACGCCAAAGTTAATCACTATGAGAAAATCGGAGTGATAGGTTTTTCCTTCGGCGCGGCGATCGCGTTGATTGAAGCGAGTTTCCGCAAGAACATTGATAGCGTGATAGCTGTCAGCACTCCGGCAGATTTAGGAAGCATTGACTATCATTTTTGGGAAAAAGAGATGTGGGAAGATTTGAAGCTTAATTTTGGGATTAAGGGTAGAGGTAAGGGTGTCAGGCCGGGCAATCCTTCTTTAGAAAAGATACGGCCACTTGATATCGTTGATAAGATATCGCCCGCGCCAATCCTTTTCATTCATGGCGAAAAAGACTGGCTCATCAAGCCAAGGCATAGTCAGCGTTTATTTGAAAAGGCAAAACCTCCCAAGAGTCTGACAATTATTAAAGATGGGGGACACGCGGAAAGGATGTTTGATGTTTTTCCCGATCAATTTATGAAAATATGCCTAGACAGATTCAGGGAGACTTTATGAAGATCAATAAAATACTTATTGTATCGGCAACAGTTTTAATGATCTTTACAGGCAGTAATTTATTGAATGTAGAAGCTAATATTTATGATTATGCCGGAGAGAGGATCCAGTATCTTATAAGCCCTCTTGGAAGAACGGAATACGATAATATTGGAATAGTTGATTTAGAAGGGATAAAGGTTAATTTGATAACGCTTAAGACTAAAGTATTATTGATCAAAAGGACAGAGAAGATTTATAGCGACCCGGAAAGCTTATTGCCATATAAAGTAGAGCATATTATTTCCAAACTGTGGGGGAAAGAATACATAACAGAGGAATACGATCAGGAAAACTTTACAGTTGTAATAAAAAATTTTAGAGGCAAAAAATTAGTAAAAGAACGGACAATTAAAGCAGATGGCCCGATTAGTAACGCGGTCCTCTTGCCTTTTTATCTGGCCAGGAACGCAGATCTTGAAATAGGCTGGTATTTTACCGCGCTAGTGCCAGCTGAAGTTAAATTAGAGTTAATTTCCATAAGAGTAGAATTAGTTTCAATAGATGAAATAACGGTTCCTGCCGGTAAGTTCCAGGCTTACCATTTTAAAAGTATACCCGATAAGGTTGAAATCTGGATCAACAAAAATACCCCGCAAGTCCCGCTTAAAATAAAAGTTAAAAGCGCTATCAATTATCTTGTATTAATGAAAGAATACAGCCTTAACGGGGAGACTTTATGAAGATCAATAAAATATTTATTGTATCGGCAATAGTTTTAATGAGTTCCGCAGGTTGTAATCTCTCGAACGAAAAAGCCGGCGTTCATGATTACGCTGGAGAGAGTATCATTTATCTTGTAAGCCCTTTTGGAAAAGCGGAATATAATGATCTCGGGGTGGTTGATTTAAATGGCGTAAAGGTTAATCTGATAACATTTAAAACGATAGTATTCTTGTTTGAAGATACTGAAAAGATTTATAGCGACCCGGAGAGTTCGTTACTGTACAAGGTAGAACGCACTATTTCCGGGGTCAGCGGGAAGGAATATATAACAGAAGAATACGATCAGGAAAAATTTACAGTCGTAATAAAAAAGCTTAAAGACGGTAAGCAGGTAAGCGAGCGGACGATCAAGGCAAATGGCCCTATTCATAATGCGATCCTGCTTCCTTTCTATCTGAGTAGACGCCCTGACCTTGAAATAGGCTGGCATTTTACCGCGAGAGTCCCAACAGAATTTAAATTGGAGTTAGTTTCAATAGATGAAATAACGGTTCCTGCCGGTAAATTCCAGGCTTTTCATTTTAAAAGCACCCCTGATAAGTTTGAGATATGGATCAATAAAGACAGCCCGCGAGTTCCGCTTAAAATAAAAGGCAAAAGTTATTCCTTACTGATGAAAAAGTATAGTTCCCATAATGATTAAAACTGCCTGTTGCGCATCGTTACAATTGATTTATCAAGGGGGATTGGCAATTTTGTTACTATTTGCCGGTTTTCTTTTTATAAAACCGATACGCACCCGCCATCTCGTTTCAAAAATAAATCCATCCCGCAGTTATCAGGAAAGTCTCAGGCGTATTAATAATTTACGCATTCTCGACGGGGGGGATGTTGCGTCGGACGGGCGCCTTATTTTCTTGGCACACGGCGAGAAAACGCGGAAGACAATCGTGTTTTTCCATGGGAACACCAACAGTCCCAGGCAATTCGAAGCGCTGGGAAGGATCTTTTATAAAAAAGGATATAACGTTCTGATCCCCCGGATCCCTCACCATGGTCTTAAGGACCGGATGACCAAAGACCTCGTCAGACTTACTGCTTTGGAACTGACCAAATTATGTGACGAATCTGTTGATATTGCCCAGGGACTGGGTAAGCATATTACGGTCGTTGGTTTTTCCATGGGCGCGAACATGGCCGGTTGGGTCGCGCAAAATAGAAGCGATGTTGATAAAGCTGTTATCATCGCTCCATTTTGGGGGTGGAAAGGGCTGCCGACAGGTTTTTTCAAACCGCTCATTAACCTCTCATGTATTTTGCCCAATATGTTCGTGTGGTGGGATAGAGAGGGAAAGACGGCGCTCACAGGGCCAACGTCCTCCTATTACCGGTTTTCTACCAGAGGGGTGGCTCAGATCATGCGCCTTGGCTGGTCAGTTATGAAAGAAGCCAGAAGTGTTGCGCCAAAAGCTCGGGCCATCGTTGTTATCACGAGCGCGCTGGATGATACGGTCAATGAGAAAAATCTCGATCGGGTCGTAGACGAATGGCAGAGGCACGGTGGCGTTAAGATTACACGCTTTCAGTTTGATAGAAGCTTGGATGTGTTTCACGATCTGATCGACCCCGAGCAACCTTACCAGAAGACCGCAGTGGTTTATCCCAAGCTTATCGAGTTGATAGAGAGTTAAGATTGTTGCACCCAGGTACAATTGATTTAATTTTGACCTGCTCTATAATAAGATTAGATAGGGGGATACCATGGAGAAGGCCAAGAAACTCATACTTAGCATACTTATTGTATTTATTGCAATGCCGATTTATGCTGCTGATGAGGCATTAAAGCCGATAGACACTCCTGCGACTCCTGTTATTTATTACCCAGTACATATACTTATGATAAAGCCTGTTGAATATACGAATTTTTCTGACTGGGTAAATACCGCAAAGAAAGATACAGAAGATGATAATGATACATTGCGAGCCGAGTGGAAACAGGCGCTTGGAGTTGATATCTTCTATCTGCACTTTAAAGCAAAAGAAATAACGCATAAAATAGAAGAAAAAAGCAAGTTCAGGTTATTTAACATGCGCGGCAGGGCGAAAATCAAAGAAGACTCGGCGACTTATACCTTCAGTCATAAATTCTAGTATGTCCACCTTCCCGGGATTGGCATCCTGCAGCATTTTTCCTCTTATTTTCCAATTTTCTTGATATTTGGCGTTATGTTCTATATAATAGGCTTGCTTGCGCTAAGAGATAGAGTTATGACCTCTACAGCTTAGGGTAGCCGGATTTTTAGAAGGAAAGATTTGCGCGGGTGGTGGAATTGGCAGACACGACAGTTTGAGGGGCTGTTGGGAGCAATCCTTTGCAGGTTCAAGTCCTGTCCCGCGCACCAATCCCTGGTTATAAAAGCTAAACAATCATTGTGAATGGAAAATTTAGAAGATATCCTGGTTTCCGTTATAGTAGTGAACTGGAATGGCTTGCGATATCTGCGCAGTTGTTTAGCTTCGATACTCTTTCAGACCTGCAAAAAAATAGAAGTCATAGTAGTAGATAATAACTCCACAGACGGCTCAGTAGATTTTATCAAAAAGGAATTTCCCCAGGTAAGATTAATCAGAAATAGCAAAAATTACGGGTTCGCCAAAGGCAATAATATAGGCATTAGAATCGCAAGAGGCGAATACATCGTCACTGTAAATAATGATACAGAGTTAGAGGCGGGGTGCGTACAGGAGCTGGTCAGGGCTGTCAATATTTCTTCCGATATCGGTATGTGCGCCGCCAAGATATTGTTGTTTAATCATAGAGATTTGATAGATTCAGCAGGCATGCTTTTATATCCTGACGGTTTAGCTATATGCAGGGGGCATCTGGCAGCGGATGCGGGTAATTTTAATACAGCCGAAGAGATCTTCCTGCCCACAGCCTGCGTTGCCCTATACAGAAAAGAGGCAATCGTAAAGGCGGGTTATTTTGACGAAAACTATTTTGCGTATTGCGAAGACACAGACCTGGGCTTAAGGATCAGGATGCTGGGATATAAGTGTGTTTATGAGCCCAGGGCGCGGGTTTACCATCATTATTCAGGCACAACAGGGCAGGACCTTTCCTTAAAGATTTATTTATCAGAAAGAAACAGGGTGTATACTATTATTAAATGTTATTCCCTCGCAGGTTTAATAGAATCTCTCTATCATACGTTAATCAGGTATATTTTATATATATACGCCGCATCTTTTAAAAATCTTGGGCAGATCAAGGATTTTACCAGGAAAAGCCCCAGGATCAAAATAGCCTACATATTGCTAAAGACTTACAGCTGTTGTATATTGAACATAGTAATACTCTTAAAGAAAAGGGTTAATATAATGCGCGACAAGGACATGAGGCATGAAAAAATACACTCATTGCCGGCAAAATTTAAAATGAACGCGAGGACGCTGGCGCTGGAACGAAGGATATATGTCGATCAACCTTGCCTATAGGCCTTTGGAAAAAATAAAAGTCAGGAACCCTGTTTATCGAATCCCGTATATTTTAAGGTATTGTAAAAATAAACGCGTCCTGGACATTGGATGCTATGATGAGGCCGCGGTGTTTAAAAAAGGCACGGGGCACTGGCTTCACGAGGAGATAAAAGGCGCGGCTTCATATGTTTTAGGCATAGATAATTCTTCCAGCATACCGGACGCGGGTATTATTAGTGACAAGGACAGGATAATAAAAATGGACGCCTGTAACCTGGATAAAAAATTATTTGAAAATAATGATTTTGATTTAATCGTGGCAGGGGAACTGATAGAGCATTTACCTGATACGGCAGGTTTTTTTCAACACCTGAAGAATAATTTTTCAGGCAAACAACTGATATGCACCACACCAAACGCTTTTTACCTGGGGAATTTATTATTAGGGGCTTTTAAGCGGGAATGCACGCATGCCTGCCATCTTCAGATATATTCATACAAGACATTGAATATTATGTGCGAAAGGGCCTGTTTCAGCGAGTGGGAGATCATCCCATACCATGTTTATTTTACAGAAGCAATATTTAAAACCAGAGGAGTCAAAAAGGGCATGTTCAAAATTATTGAAAGATGCGTCAACGCCCTTGAATATATAACGCCTCTTTTATCCGGCGGGCTGATCCTGCATGTAAAAAAGATATGAAAAAAGAAAAAACCAAAAACAGCGTTATAGAAAAAAGAATCCCGCATTATATTATAATAATATTATTATTTCTAACAGGGCTCGTGGCCTATAAAGGGGCGTTTATCAAAGGCATATTCCTGTTTGATGATCAGGCCCTGATAGTAGACAATCCGTTCATAAAGGATTTTTCGCATATAAAAGACGTATTTACCACGCACCTTTTTAAAGGAAGCGGGGTCTACAGCAATTTCTACAGGCCCATGCAGGCGTTTTCGGCAATGATAGAATATCATTTCTGGGGGCTAAAGCCGTTTGGATATCATCTTGTGAATGTTGTCATACATATGCTTACCTCAATAGCAGTATATTTCTTCGGGTATATTTTATCCAAAAGGCAGATTGTAGGCATAACCGCGGGTTTATTATTCAGCGTCCACACGGTTTTATCAGGGCCTGTTCATTATATTTCAGCAAGGGCTGATTTGCTCATGGCCTTATTTTCTGTAATAGCCATAAATTTTTATATGCTTTACAGGGAAACAAAAACGCGCGGGGTATTATTCTATGGTGTTTCTTTTTTAAGTTTTTTAGCCGCTATCTTAAGCAAGGAAACCGCGGTAATGGTACCATTTTTAGCCTTATTTTATTTGTACTGTTTTTCCGACAGAAGGGCTAATCTGGAAAACAGGAAGCCAAATTTATTGTGGCCTTTTTTTATTGTTATAGCCCTTTACGGATGGCTCAGATTTACCGCATTGGATTTCTCAGAAGGAAAACTCATAGAAACAACCACAGGCGTGCTCCCTATGCACATCAGGCTTCTGACTACAAGTAAGGTCCTTATGCTATATTTACGATTACTGGTTTTGCCTGTGGGTTTGCATATGGAATGGGATATAGCGCCTGCGGTTTCGTTTTTTCAGGATGAGGTTTTTCTGTCCATAGTGGGATTATTGATAATAGCCGGGTTTATTTATTTTCTATTCAGGAATTCCAGGCTCAAATTTTTTGCCATAGGATGGTTTTTTATAACGTTAATACCATACCTCAATATATTTCCTATTAATTATTTCATGGGAGAAGGCTGGCTATACGTGCCTTGCATAGGGTTTTTCATATTAATAGGACTGTATCTTTCGGAATTAGGAAGCAGGTCTAAGTTCCTGTCCTGGGCAGTTATTTTTATATTGCTATCTTTTACGCTATTTTACGGCGCCCTTACTTGCAGGCGGGCATATGTCTGGGCAGATCCCGCGAGATTATACAAAGAGGTTTTGAAATATTCCCCTAATAATACGAAGGCCAGAATTAACCTGGGCATGATCCTGGCGAAATCAGGGGACAGGGAAGAGGCGATTAAAAGGTACAATGAGGTGGCTAAGATTACACCGAACGATTCAGGGGCGCATGCCAATCTCGGATCTTTATATGCCGAAAAGAAGATGAATGACAAGGCCATGGAGGAATTTAAAAAGGCTGTTGAGCTGAATCCAAAGGATTATGTGGCCCACAATAATATAGGTATTTTATACAAGATGAAAGGCGATATTAAAAAGGCAATGGAAGAATACACAAAGGCGCTGGAACTTAATCCGAGTTATCCTCTGACATATAATAATATAGGCAATATATATCTGGACTCAAGACAATATGAAGCAGCCATAAGGTTTTATAACAAGGCTATAAGTATAGATCCGAATAAGGCGGCTTTTTACTCCAATTTAGGCAAGGCGTATAAAGCCAAAAGGATGCCTGAAAAGGCCAGAGAGGCGTTTGGAAAGGCGTTACAGCTGGAACCGGGACATAAGGAAGCTGTCAGCGAACTTAAAACTATCAGATGATTTTTCTGCGTTCTTTTACGTAGTTACTGCCAGGAAGGCTTTTCGCGTACTCTTTTAATTCCGCTCCTATCTCTCCTACCTCTCCCACGTGGTTTATCTTTCTCTTTTCATTGGTGACCACGCCTATGGATATTGATAATAACGGAATTTTCCTGGTCTTTTTTTTCCTGTCCTGGCCTATGATGTATCCTTTTTCCAGGTCTTCCCTGTTGTACAGCCCCGGGACCATGGAGTTGAAGTCAGCTATGATTTTTTTGCACAGATCGTCCGTTTTATCAGGGATAGTCACTACCACGAAATCGTCCCCTCCTATATGCCCTATGAAATCCTGGGGCGTGCCTTTTTCCTGCACGGAGTTTATCAATATCCTGGCGGTATTTTTTATTACCTCATCGCCTTTTTCAAAACCGTATTTATCATTGAAGGCCTTAAATTTATCAAGGTCGGCGTAGCACACGGCGAAAGGCGTGTTTTTATCTATGCGGTTCCGTATCTCGTTTATTATAGAGACGTTTCCAGGGAGCCTTGTCAATGGGTTCGCGTCCAGATCCCTGGCGGATCTTCTCAAAACCATTTTTACCCTTGCCACCAGTTCCTGCGGTTCAAAGGGTTTGACCACATAATCGTCAGCGCCAGCGTTTATACCGTGTATCTTGTCTGTGATTTCGCCTTTGCCGGTGAGCATTATAATAGGCATGTGTTGTATGAGTATATCCTGTTTTAATGTTTTGCACACCTCGTCCCCGCACATCCGGGGCATCTTAAAATCCGTGATAAGGAGGTCCGGGGATGATTTTTTTACCATCTCCAGGGCTTCCTGGCCGTCGTGCGCCTCTATCACCTGGTAGCCTTCCGCCTCAAGCGTTATCCTTAAGACGTCTAATATATCCAGGTCGTCGTCTACGATGAGTATCTTTTCTTTTAACATTTGCGCTTACTCCTTGGTTCTCGACTGGGCTCACATGAATAGCCACAATGTCCGCTCGAACGATATTAATATTTTGGTATCGTGAATGTAAACCTGGTTCCTTTGCCCAGCCTGGTGTCGAACCAGATCTTGCCTTTATGGGCCTCCACTATTTTTTTAACAAGCGACAGGCCCAGCCCCGAACCCTTTATATTCTGGTCCATCGCATTGTCTGCCCTGAAGAATTCCTGAAAGACTTTCGGGATGTCCTGGGAAGGTATGCCTATGCCCGTGTCCTCTACGCTGAACTGTACATATCCGTCCCCGTCTTCTATGCCAACGGTTACCTTTCCGTTATCCGGGGTAAATTTAACCGCATTGCTCAGCAAGTTCACTAACACCCTTTCCATCTGGCCCTGGTCAGCCCTTATCCTGTCCGATTTTATACCCGTGTTTATTTTTAAAGAGATATTTTTTTCTTTAACCTGAGGCGCTATTATATCCACAACCGAATCCAGTATTTCTTTTATAGAAATATCTTTCATATCCATCTGGACTTTTCCTGACTCTATCCTGGCTATATCAAGAAGGTTGTTTATCAGGTGCACCAGGCTGTTAGAGTGCTTATCTATTTTTTCAAGCCTCTCCTTTTGCGCCGGCTGTACTTCTCCCAGCTTGCCTGTCATGAGTATTGAGGCATAACCCTTTATGGATGTCAGAGGGGTCCTTAGCTCGTGAGATACGGCTGATATGAAATCGGATTTCATTTTATTCAATGTTTTAAGTTCCTGATTCAGTTTTTCAAGCTCTCTTGTTCTTTCCGAGACCCTCCTCTCGAGTTCCTTGTGGGAACCGAAGAGCTCTGTGTAGAGTTTCGCGTTTTCAATGGCTGTCCCTATCTCGCCGGTGAGTATGGATAAAAGTTCCGAATCTTTTTCGCTGATTTTTTCATACGCGGAATCATTTCCCATGATTATAAATCCGACCGGCTCCTCTCTTACTATAACAGGGGCCGTTACAAAAGATTCCATTTTCAGCATATCCAGAAGATTCCATCTCCGGTCCACGCTTTCCGCGAACCTGTCAACCAGTACCGGTTTTTCCTTTTTAAACAGAAAACCCGCGAATTTAGTCTTGTTGAGTTCCGGTTCTATTAGTTTTATCTCAGCTTCAGAATAGCCTATAGAACTTTTTATAACCATGGTTTCCGATGACCCATCCTTTAGCATGAGCAGTAATTTAGAGTATCCTAATTTTGCTAAAAAAGGCTGGTTTATCATGCTGAAAAGGGCTTCTGTATTAAAGGTGGAACTTATCTTTTTATTGAGTTCATGAAGCGCGTATAAGCTTGTTATTTTCCTGCCCAGCTCTTCTTGTATCTTATTAAGGGCCAGATCGGTTTTTATGATAATTTTCGCCTGGCTGTCCAGCTGGTCAATTATTCCTCCCAGTTTTTTATTTGATTTTTCGAGTTCTATGCGCCTCCTGGTTTCTATATGATACAGCATAAACAAAATGCAGCTTATTAAGACAGAAATTATCATGTATGTACCCATAGCTACTCCGAAAACAGCGTTATGGAAATACTGTGGTTATTAAAATTACACTGGCCGTGCGATTCCTTTGCGTCAGATGGCGCGTATTCCCCGAAGGTATAACATCCCAGTATGGGTATATTTCTGCCCAGGACTTCTTTTACCGCGTCCATTTCCTTGTAAGCGTCATCTTTTAAGACTAAAAGCCTGGCCATGTCGCTGAATATCGCAGCAAATTTTATTTTCGCATAACTGATATCTTTTACCGCTGATGTTGCCGCCTTTTTGGCGGATTCCAGTACAGCATCCTTGTCCCCTATCATCAGGCTTATATCATCCTCTTCTTTTATGTCCCCGTTTAACAGGAGCCCGCCGGCATCATCTATAGCGATAGGCACCCTGGTAATATAATCGTCAAAATTAGCTGATCTTGTCCCAATCGGATAGGTTATGCCCAGCGCGCAGATACCATAGTTTTTAAGCTCTTCAATGGATTTCTCAAAGTATTCTTCGTACAACCTGACAGCTATTTTTTTATCTATTTCTTTTATGGTATTGGATCTGGCTTTTGTGATTTTATGGGTTTTTCCTAAAGGCTGCCAGCCATTGGATGTCCCAATGCCTAATCTGATATCGCCTGATATGAGCGCCCCGGACACAGAATCTGATAGCGCCTCGCTATCCATATACTGATATGTTTTCCGGTCGCATGTCTTATTGCACGCGCCGCCCCCTATTATGGGAAAACCTGTACCGAGTACTTCCTGGGAACCTCTTAAGATATTAGCGCTTTGTCCGGATGCGCCGTCAGAAAACATCATATAGGCTTGTTTGAGTTTGGATTTATTAGTTAAGCCAAGGGCCTTTATGACAGTCTTATTCCCGGCTAAACCAGGGCTTTTGGAAACCTTATCCCCTATCCCGCAGGAAAACAGCATAGAATCAGAGCTTATTATAAATACAGCCACGGAATCCTTATGGGAACCGTAGCTGGAAATAGCGCCTATGCTGGAGCATCCTATAAGCTGTGTATCTCTTGTTATCGATCTTATGCCCCTTATTGTTTCCTGTTGGTCAAATATAGGAGATATAAAAGTAATTACTATGCCGGGGTCATTTTTCCCGATCTGATAATAGGCATTCAAGGCAGCTTCTTTACCCGCTGTGAAAGAATCCAGTTTAGCGCTTATGCCTGTGCCTAATAATGTAGCCATAGCTTTATTTTAAATAATACACAATAATATCATATGTGTCAATGTTAAAACAACTTTACACTTGTAACAATGTTTGTAGTGTCAAGTTGTTTGGTTTTGTAAAAATTTGGGCTTGACATTTTGAAAAAAATCATTAGAATAATATCTGCGCTTTAGAAATGAACAATAGCTCATTTACAAGAAAAACTCAATAGTGTTATACAGGCAGGTTTCTCGACTGGGTTTCCGAGGTAAGTCAGGATGCCCGCTCGAAGAATATTTTATAGTTTAGCATAGTTAGGCAATTGCAGATAAACATACGTTCTTTAATATAGCTAAGGGGATAGTTCATAGGCCTGGACCGATGCAGATTAGAGAACTATAGGCCCTATCGTCTAGCCTGGTCTAGGACATATGGTTCTCAGCCATAAGACAGGGGTTCAAATCCCCTTGGGGCTACCAAATTAACCGTATCAAAACCGTATCATAACTGTATCATTTTATCGTAACTTAATATAAACAGGCAAGTTAAGAAAGGGGGAGTAAATGGGTAAAGGTTATAAGTTATTAGAAGTTAGCACTGTAGTTTTCAAGGTTTTAGCATGGGTTTCTCTGGGAATAGGCATAGTGGCCAGTATCGTCATATTTATAGGCGGAGGTACTCCAGAAGCCCCTAGATCAACGGGTTTTATAGGCATTTTATTGGGAGTGGTATATTTCTTCATGTTCCTGGTCACAGCAGAGATAATAAAGCTACTTTTAGAAATCCGTTCAAAAGTCGAGAAGGGAGCATAGTTTTTAGAAGTATTCCTCGCATATAATTTTACTTCTTTAACTTATTTAAGAAGTTACTCTTGACAAACACTATATTATAATATATACTATATGTGTAAGATAGAAGTATATATTTACTTTTTTTCCAGTTAAATTAACGATATTTAAAAAGTATTTTAAATATATTAAATCCTCTCCGATAATAGCAAACCATGAGTAATCATGGGGCGCAAAACCAAGGGTCCGCCACCACTTAAAGTGGTGGCGAGATAGCCGAGTTGCCAAAGAGAGATAAAAACAAGGCAATTCGGCTTTTTTATTAAATCAATTAAATCGCGGGGGCGAGGCCGATGTTAGACTGGCAGAATAAAAAATGGATTAAAGTAATAGCCTGTGTATTGGTTATTACTTTTCTTGCTTACGACATAGCCTGGGCCACAGACTTCTCCCCTATTGCTCTGCATTCAGCTATTCCCGGTACCCCCGGTATTTTCCCCAAGATAACAAGCTTTATATCCGAGAAGATCTTTAAGAAAACAGACAAGACAAAAAAACCCGAAGAAACAGAGATTTCTTTCAGAAGCCAGCTCGTCCCTTCGAAAAAATACGAAGAGAGGTCTGGCTTTTTGCGTTTAGAGGCTGTCAGGGATATGATAAAGCGCCAGATGGATGAGATGCAGCGCCGTCAGCAGATAGAGCAGGAACGCGTTAATAGATATATCATAGATTCTGATATCAATAAAGGCCTATATATAGATGCTGTGGAAAAGGCGCAAGAGGCCCAGTCTATCAATCAGCAGATAATGAAGGCAAGGGGCGAAACCATGGGTGCTGCAGCAGCAACCAGCGAGTTTAACTACGTGATGAATAAAGACGGCTCAAAGGTGAACTACATAGACGGCCTTCCATCCTCAATAGAAAACGAACAGATGGCGGATTCCTATGGCTACGTGAGCATAAAGAACACAAAGAACATGAAATACAATAGCTCTCGCCTTTTAACCTCCTATGATGCCGAGGTAATAGACCCCAAAGGCAATATCACTAAGATCAACTGGTATGACGCGGTCTATAGCCCTGATTCAGTCTGGTGGGCTGACAGCACTACAAAGGCCGGTAAATACATGCTCAGTTACAAAGAGATCATCACTGATCCGCAAGGCACAGTTATCCAGCGGGAATGGTCAACCGCAAAAGAGAATTATGATTCGCTGAAAAGGCCCATGACCTACAGGGAGACGATAAAAGACGCCATAGGGAATACCATTTCTACCTCAGACTGGTCAAATGGCATATATGACGGAGACAAACTCAAAAGCTATCACCAGGTTACTAAAGACGCTTACGGAAACGTGAGTACCCTTGACTGGGAGGCTGAATATAATAATTTTGGCTATATCAAGAAGTCATCTTCAAAAGAAAAACTTGAAAAAAGAGACCATTCCACTTCTTTTACCGAAAGCGCCACCACGTATGATTATGACTCTAACGGGACATTAAATACAGCATCCGGGACCAGCGCGATTACCGGAGAGGATGAGTACGGCAATAGAAATACAGGCACTACCACGCAGCACTATGAAACAATAAACGGACAGGTAAAACTTACCAAGAATTTGTCCATAGTGGATTACGAAAATATAGACGGTTCCACCGCTCACAGCGAAAGCGTTGTGGAATACACATATGATTCCAGAAATCTTCTGATAGGGGCAGAGGGCATTACAGGGACAACCGGCAAAAATATATTTGGGAATGGGTATAAGACAATCACGACAGATACTTATGAGATAATCGCAAGCCAGGCGAGGCGGGTCCATTCAGTGTCTATAAGCGATGAAGAAGACCTGTTTGGTTCAAATACACATTCAGAAACAATCAATGATTACAAATATGACGCTAAAACAGGGGATCTCATATCAGCTACAGGTTACACAGATACCCTGTCTGAAGACCTGTTTGGCAACCAGTCGGTTACGCGCACAGACCACATCTATCAGATTATTAATGGCGAAGCAAGGATGATCGGGTCTGAGACAAGAGGCGACCTGGTAAATCCAGGAAGCGAAATGGGCCAGATTATATCAGGCATACAGGATTTTTTAGAATCTTACGCCGCACTCGCCACCCCAGAGGCAAAACAGGCAAAATTACAAGAGGCTGGATTAGCAGGCCTTGGATTAAAATTAGCTGACCTTACAACAGCAGGTGCCCTTAAAATCGCAGTGTGGCTGTTCAGGGCATCTACAAACCTCATAAACTGCGCAATAAACGCAGTCTATAATATACTTTCAAAATTAGGCATTACAGTTACAAAGAAGGAACTGATCCAGAAGGCTGTGCTGATAGATGTGCTCAGCGGCGTAATAACACCTGAAAACGCCAGCGGCGACCTGATGCTTTCCATGTATTCTATGGTCAAGGCAGCCCAGGCAAAAGGTATTACACTTTACGGCGCGAATGTGACAATAGAGCAATTGAAATCCATAGGCAAGCCTGTAATAGCGCATGTAGGCGGCGATCACTATATTGTGATAAAGTCCGTAGGCGATTCCCAGATCACTTATATCCAGGATAATGAGGAAAAGATCATGGGCCTGGCAGAATTCTTGAGCGTATGGGAAGGCAATATCGCAACCCAGGATGTGCCAAGCGGTGTCACAGCCATGAATGAAGAGGCGCTTAAAGCAATAACAGGCGCGGAGGCGCAATATCGTTTGCCAAGGCCAAAGAAACCTACAGATCCTGCAACAGGCGTTAATCCTCCTCAATGGAGCGCGCCTGAGGATTCTGTAAAGCCAAAAGACGCGAAGTCTTCCCAGTGGGAAGATGTGTCTGGATGGGAATGGCAGTGTGAATGGAATGATTCTGAAGATCAATGGGAATGGAAATCTGTCTATGTAGAAAAGGCAAAGATCTCCTGGCAAAAAGACGGCAAAAATTATTACCAGATATTCGGCAAGAATCGCGAAAATAAATGGGAGGCCATAACTAATACTGAAGGGAAACCAACAGGGCCAGCGTATAATTCTGATTATAATAACAGCAGGCCGCCTGATGGCAGGGCGTTTCGGCCTCCGCCTCTTGATGAAAAACGCGAAATGAAGGTGAAAATAAAAGATGGCATTTATGTGACATTCAGGTACAGCAAGTCTGTGCCTGTAATTGATATAGAAGGCAAAGTAGCCTATTTTACTTATTACCTTGTGTTTACAGACCCTGTTACGAACAATGACCAGGAGGTAGAATGGGTTGATTCATCAAGCTGGGAATGGGAAAAGATTGATGGAGAATGGATGTCTGTGTGGAAAGAAAGGGCAATGATTTCATGGGCACAGAGCAACGGACCTGATAAGGAAGAAAACAGGTATTCCAAGACGTTTGAAGAGAACTCAGACGCCAGCGGCTGGGTTATATCAGAAGGCACCAATGGTTTTGGCGGATTTTTAAAAGAGATTATTGAGGTAAAAGGCGATCCTAACGGCAGGCATGTGGCGCAGTGGAGCGATGATGGCCAGAGCGGGTTTGAGCTGTTCAGAAAGGGCGAGCCAAATACAGGGTCTTATTACTTATATTACCTGACTTGGAATTATAAAGACGGAAAACGCGAAGAGAGCCTGACTATAATAGAAGGTTTTAATATTTATATGAAGTCCCAGAATGACAAGGGCACGACTGTTACCGAGGCTGAGCGCAATCAGAATGCCAGCGGGGTTAACTGGGCGAATATTTGGAATAATAATACAGAGACAAAGTCTGTGATGCTGGCAAAAATAAAGCGGGAAGGGAATTATTATCATATTGACGGAGAGTCTGTTATGTACGAAGGCCTCTTAACAGTGATTGTCTCTTTGAAGCGCGAAATAGGCAAGGATGAAGCAGGGGTCCTTGACAGAAAGGCGTATTTTATAAGGAACGACTCTTTTGTTGACTGGCCTGAACTTGTAAAGCAGTTAAAAGACAATATCTCCGCTAAATTTGTTTATGATGAATTAGGCATGGGCCTGTTCGCAAAGGTGGTTTTATCAAGGAAAACCGGGGGCGATGGGGATTTTAAATTCACTATAGATCTTGATGAACTGTGGGAATACCCTGAAAAAGAAGGGGATGAATTCATCTTTAAATTTATCCAGAACGGGACGTCAAAGACATATACAGCCGGATCAATGACCCTGGACTATACTACAGGATATATTGTAAGGGATGAAGACGGCAATATTGTAGAAGATCATACAAGCATAGATCGCGAAATCGCGGATATCAAAGCAGTAGTTACAATAACGTGGGTGGATGAAGAAGGAAAACCTGTAAAAGCCGGGGAATCGCCCAGAGGTTACAAGATAAGAGTGACAATACAAAGCCCTTCAATAGAGCAAGGCTTTGATCCTTCTGAACCTGATGAGAATGGAAATGTGACAGAGACTATAAACCACAAGATAGTTTATAACGAGACCTCGTTTGAATTCACCATTGATATAGATGTTGAAAATATGTCCAGCGGAACTGACCTATCCATGGATGCCGGGAAACTTTATCAGGAATTCCTAAAGGATAAAACAGATGAGTATAACAAGCAGAATAACGAGTCCCTCACAGTGGAACAGTGGCTGGATAAGAATCCATTGTATAAAAATCCAGCGCTCAGGGCGGTATTCGACCAAAAGATAAAATTAATCAAAGGCAAAAATGCAGGGGAATGGATACCTGAAATTACCAGGACTTACAAAGACGGAGCAACAACGATAGGCACAATGAAGCTAACTACTATGAAGCTTCACACATTATCAAAGGAATTGAACGATTTAAAATCAACAGCTACTTACAAGGAAAACCTGGCATTTATGCCGGAATCGCTTTTAATAAAGGATATGAAGATTGCTACAAATGGAGTGCTTGATTATACGTATGAAATCAGCAGTGACGGCGTTATCAGCGGGGCTGAACTTCTCCCGAATAATACCACACCCGCCATTGATACTAATCCTCCGGAGCCGTTAGTAAGAACTACTGAACCCAGCGCAGCGGGCGCCCTGGGCGTTTTCAGCCCTCTAGGCCTGTCATCTTTATTGAGGGGCCAGACTGTTATAAGCTTTGACTCTGGCAATAACGTGGAAAGCATTGTGATGCCTGACAGATCAGGGAACATAGTAAAATATACGCTCAAATCTGTTGTGTCAGAAAATAAATTCAGGATGAAATCAGGGAGTTTAAATATCCCTGACATTATCTTAACGCTTGATAAGGAAGGTAATATAGCTATTGAGGCTGTGGATTCAGGAAATCCTCCGATACTTATACAGCTTGCAGACGGCAAGGCAATAGGCCAGGCAAGAGGCGCTGAAACAGAGGGGGTCTATGAAATTTCCCAGGATATATCCGGCAATAAGATAATGCTGATAGATTTTCAGGCTAAGGAACTAAAGGAAGAAAAAAGCATAAAGACAGCCACGAGCATAATCGAGGCCATTAAAAAATTCCTGGAAGAAAAGATGCAGGCAATAGGCGCTGTCCCTGATAAGATAAGAAATGCCATAAATACTCTGGGAGGCGTAACTAAATTTTTAAAATGGCTTACACAGATGGGCACGTATCTTATAAACTGCGCTGTCATTGCGGCAAAGGCCGTGCTTGCAAAGGCAGGGGTGAATCTGGGAGTCCAGGAGATAGCGGTTGATATGATCTTACTGGACCTGATGGCAGGGAACATTAACCCCAGGACCACAGCCATACTTTACAGCACATTTTCCGCGATAGAAAAGATAATAAAGAATAACGGCGTTAACATGAAGACCATGTATTTTACAAGGAGCCAGCTTGAGAATATCACCACGCCTGTTATCGCGCATGTAGGCGGAGATCACGCAGTGGTGGTCACAGGGGTCTACAATGGAGAGGTCTATATCATAGAGTCAGACGGGAAATTATACAACGTGCCTATCAATAAATTCCTGGAGGAATGGAGCGGTTTTATGATCGCGGAAAGGGCTCCGCCTATGACAGGGGCACCGGATACCGCGATCAGTATCCCCGAGCAGATTCCTTCCCAGGGTTTTATTGCCACGCCGCAGGAAAAACTCATACCGCAGGCAATAGAAGACAGATTAAAAAAAGCTTCTGAAATACCTTCATCAGATCAAAAAATAATCCTTGTAACCAAGTTAAAAGAACCTGAAGCAGACTTATTTGACCACAGCCGCGTACATGAATCCAGCCCTGATGTCATAACCACTATAGGGATTGACGGCTCTATAACCTATACAAAGAGCTGGGTAAAATATGAATATGACGCAGACGGCAGGCTTATCAGCGCCAGCGGAGAAGACTATGTATGGGGAGAGGATATATTCGGGAATTCTTACAGGACCACCTCTACCTCCACGTATCTGATAATAGGAGGCCAGGCAAAGAAGGTAAGATCCGAATCTATTACCGAGTCAGAGACCCTGGATGGGTCAAACAGCGCTACCACAGGGACTGTTAATTACGAATACACAGACGGCACTGAAGACCCGTCTACATTACCTTCGGCATACACAGATGAAGATGGGAATGTGCTCAAGGGGCTTTTAAAACACGCAGACGGGAGCAGCGTTACTACAGGTTCGGATGTATTTGGGAATGGCTATACCACAAGAAGTACTGATACTTATGCGATTATAAATGGAGAAGCAAGGGTTCAAAAAAGCGTATCTAATACAGAAAGCCAGACCATATCAGGCGCGTTGAATAAGACCACGTCCACTATTGAATATCTCTACGCGGATGGCACAGAAGACCCTGATTCTCTTCCCGCGGAATGCATTAATGAGGACGGCAAAATAATTGTCGGCTCATTAAAAGGCGCCAATGGCCTTGTGCAGTCTTCCTCAGAAGATGTATTTGGCAATGCCTACACCACCACCACAATAGATACCTACGGGATACTGGCAGGCAGGGCAAAGGTCCTGCAGTCTAATTCAATAACAAAATCCGTGTCCCTTGATGGCCTTATAAATACCAATACAGGCCGCATTGAGTATGAATACAGCGTAACTGAAGATCCTTATGTGAACCCTGAGACAGGGAGATCCGGCATAGGGGTTTTGGTTGGCGCAAAGGGCGGAAATATTGTAGAAGGCGAAGACGTATTTGGAAACAAATATTTCACCACCACCACAAATACCTATACCATGAGCATGAGCGGCCAGGCAAAGGTACTGGAAGCTGTTTCCCTGACCGAATCAGTTAATATAGACGGCTCTATAAGAAGGGATGAGAATTTTATAACCTATCACTATACAGACGGCACAGAAGACCCGGCAACGCTTGGACCTGAATATTTTGACAAAGACGGCAATATAATAATAGGCATTTTAAAATCAGCTGAAGGCCATGGCCAGACAACAGGCGAGGACGCATTTGGCAATAGATACACTACAGTAAGCGCCAATAGATATATCTACAGGAAAGGCGAGGTGTTTGTTGAGGGGGTGGACAGCGTTACAACCGGCAGAGACCTTTTTGGCAATTCTTATACAACCACAACCTGGATGGATTATTCTTTCGGCAGTCTTAAGAAGGGTGAAAAAGGCGCTCTCAGAGACGCTGATTTTGTGATATCCGGGATTGGCGCAAAAGGAGGCGGATCTGTAACTGTAGGCAGGGATCTGTTCGGAGCAGAATACAATACCGCAGTTACCAACACATATATATTTAATAAGGGACAGTTGTATGTTAACAAAGTGGACAGTCTGACAAAAGGGTCTGACGCATTTGGTTCCAGCTACACATCAATAGGTTTTGTTGAATATCTATACAGCAGCCTTAAAAAAGGAGAAAAAGGCGCGCTAAGGGATGCTGATTTTATATTGATAGACGCCAGAGGCGGAAATGAAAATACATCCATAGATGTATTTGGGTCGAATTCCATTACCACTACCACAAATACCTATATCTATAATAAAGGCCAGGTTTATGTGCTTGTCTCAGACAGCGTGACTACTGGTTCAGATTTGTTTGGGTATAGCTATGCTACCACAGGGTCTATTAATTACAGCTATGGCCAGTTATTAAAAGGCGAAAACGGCGCTCTCAGGAACGCGGAGTTTGCGATAAAAGAAGCCGCAGGCGGGTCTAGTAACGTAACCCATAATGTATTCGGCGAATTAACCACCAGCGTAACGACAAATATATACAAAATAGTAAAGGGCCAGTCATTAATAGATACCTCAGTGGTTGTTACAAGCGGCACAAATCTATTTGGAGAGTCATATGTTACCACAACCATCACGAAATATACGTATCATGAAACCCCTGAAGGGCCTAACAAGGCGTATGGGGAGCTAAAAGACGCGATAACAGAGTCTAATACCGAAGGCAGTGATGTATGGGGCTCAAGTTATGCCACTATATCCACATCCTATTATACGAATATAAACAACAGGGCGCTTGTATCAAAGGTTATGGCTCAGACCACAGGCGAGAATCTGTTTGGAGAAAGCTACACAACAGAATCTATTACTGAATATTTCTATTATGATGGAAAAACAGGGCCTGATAAGGTATATGGCGAGATCAGGGATGCTAGAAGCGTCAACATAACAACAGGCCTTGATGTTTGGGGTTCAAGTTACCAGACCACATCCACAACCAAATTTATAATAATAAAGAATAAACCCCTGCAACAGGAAGTTACAGCTGTGACAGCAGGCTCTAACCTGTTTGGAGAAAGCTACACTACATATTCCACTACCACCTACACCTATAAAGATACTGAAGGCGGAGACGCCAAGGAAACTAGCCTTGGCCAATTGGCCAGTACCGCGAGTAATAGCGTTACTAACGGCACCGACGTCTGGGGCGCCACATACACGACTACATCCGAGACCAAGTTCACCCAGATAAATAACAGGCCTTTTGCTGAAAAAGTCACAGCCGTTACAACCGGCACAAACCTCTTCGGCGAAAGCTACACCACATACTCAACCACCACCTACGCCTATAATGACAAAGGAGAGATACTCTCTACC
>JAUYDX010000029.1 GCA_030691625.1 Candidatus Omnitrophota bacterium
CGCTATGGGCTAAGCATAGAAGAGGTGGAAATGGTCATAATGGCAGCCATCGGCGGAGAAAATATCACAACTACCATTGAAGGCAGGGAGCGCTATCCGGTAAATTTACGTTATCCGAGAGAACTGCGCGACGATATTGAGAAATTAAAGCGGGTCTTGGTGCCTACAATGACCGGGGCGCAGGTGCCATTAGAGCAGCTTGCGGATATTAAGATCAGCCTGGGCCCGGCAATGATTAGAAATGAAAACGGAATGCTTTCAGGTTATGTGTATGTGGATATGGCTGGCCGGGATATCGGCGGTTATGTGAGGGACGCCAAAAGAATAGTCTCTGAAAAAGTTAAACTTCCTGTTGGTTATAGCTTAAGCTGGAGCGGCCAATATGAATATATGGAGCGCGTAACTAAAAGATTGAGCATTTTAATTCCCGCTACTTTGCTGATCATTTTTCTCATTTATTACTTTAATTTTAAATCTATTTCCGCGGTTGTTCTTATTATGTTAGCGATGCCTTTTACCGCTATCGGAGCTATCTGGAGCATAAAATTACTTGGCTATAATATGTCTATTGCGGTCTGGGCAGGAATGCTGGAGGTAGTGGGTATCGGCGCGGCGCTTTGCGCGTTGATAACCACATATATGAATGAAGCCTACGATAGAAGTGTCCGGGAGGGCAATATAAAAACCATCAAAGACATTTATGCAGTGATAACTGAAGGGGCGAGCCGGGCGCTCAGGCCCGCAATGATGACCTGTTCAGCTGATATATTAGGCCTTATGCCCGCGATGTGGGCTACAGGGATAGGCGCTGAATTCTTAAAACGCTATACCGTACCTATAATCTTTGGTTTATTTACCGCGCTTATCTTAGCGCTTGTGGTCCTGCCGACATTCTATGTAATCTGGAGAGGGGATTTTGGAATTTTACAAGATAAAAAGGCCGGGAATAACTAACGAGCGCAGACATATTCAGCTGAAGTTATTCTTGACAAGATTTTTTATTGTGCTATAATCTATACCAAGTTAATAGAGATTATATAGATTAGAGGTAGATATGAAGATTACTTATAAAGGCGATTACAGTTTAAAAGCCATTCTTGACCTGGCGCTGCACTATAATAAAGGTGTATTGCCAATCCAGGAACTGGCTAAAAAAGGCGATATACCGTTTAAATTCCTGGAACAGATACTTTTGACTTTAAAAAAAGGCGGGTTTGTTGATAGTAAGCGCGGAGTGGATGGAGGTTATTTTTTAGCAAGGCCTCCTGAGACAATAACAGTGGGAGAAGTGGTAAGGTTTATTGAAGGCCCGATTGAGCCTGTGGCATGCGCCAATAAGGATAGCTATGAAAAATGCAAGGATTTCCCGTATTGCGTGTTCAAGGATATCTGGAGCCATGTTTATACCGCCACATCTTTGGTCGTGGACACAGTGACATTTGCAGAGTTAGTGAGAAGGGTGGAGGCTCTGAAAAATAGTAATATAGAAACGCCGTATTATATTTAGGGGGTGGGTATGTCAAAGATTTATAACAATATCACAGAGCTTATAGGTAACACACCTTTATTGAGATTGAATAAAATGGCTTTTGGCATAGACGCAGAAGTGCTTGTAAAGCTCGAGTCGTTTAACCCGTGCTCCAGCGTAAAGGACAGGATCGGGCTTAGCATGATAAAAGACGCTGAAGAAAAAAGCATCCTGAAACCCGGAGGCACAATAATTGAACCCACAAGCGGGAACACAGGTATAGCCCTTGCTTTTATAGCAGCTGCGAGAGGGTATAAGCTTATCATCACAATGCCTGAGACAATGAGTCTTGAAAGAAGAGCTGTATTAAAGATATTCGGGGCGGAAATTGTTTTGACGCCCGGGGAAAAAGGCATGCGTGGCGCTATTGAAAAGGCAGAGGAGCTTTTGAAAAACACCAAAGGAGCTTTTATGCCCCAGCAGTTTAAAAACCCTGCCAATCCGAAAATACACAGAGAAACCACAGCGGAAGAGATATGGAAAGATACTGACGGCAAAGCGGATATCCTTGTGTCAGGAGTAGGCACGGGCGGCACATTGACAGGAGTGGGGCAGGTGATTAAAAAACGTAAACCCGGGTTTAAGGTGGTAGCTGTGGAACCGCTTGATTCGCCTGTACTTTCAGGCGGTAAGCCAGGGCCCCACAAGATCCAGGGAATAGGCGCTGGATTTGTGCCTGATGTTTTGGATAAAGGCATAATAGATGAAATTTTCAAAGTTAAGAATGAAGAAGCTATTTTGACAGCGCAAAGGCTTGCAAAAGAAGAAGGCATATTAGCAGGGATATCCAGCGGAGCGAATGTATTTGCGGCGCTTGAGATAGCGAAAAGGCCGGAAAATAAAAATAAAACAATCGTTACTATCATCTGTGATACCGGGGAAAGATATCTCAGCACTGATATGTACAAATTTTAAGGAGGGCTCGAGGCATGGCAAAAACAATCAAAGAGATCAATGAAAAGATCAAACAAGGCAAGGCAGTCGTTGTCACGGCTGAAGAGATAATAGGCCTTGTGGAAAAAGACGGACTTAAAAAGACAGCTGAAAGAGTGGACGTGGTAACTACAGGGACTTTTGGCCCGATGTGTTCTTCAGGCGCCTATTTCAATATAGGGCATTCAAAGCCAAGGATAAAATTAGGCGGAGGACATGTTACTGTGAACGATGTACCTGTGTACTCGGGTTTTGCGGCTGTTGACCTGTACCTGGGCGCGACAGCTATGCCGGACGACGACCCGAGAAATAAGGTTTACCCGGGCGAGTTTAAATACGGCGGCGCTCACGTAATAGAGGAATTGGTGGCAGGCAAGGATGTGGCTCTTAGAGCTACAGCTTATGGCACAGACTGCTATCCGCGCAAAAAATTAGACACCCTGATAAATATTAAGGATCTTAATGAAGCAGTGCTTTTCAATATACGGAACGTGTACCAGAATTATAACTGCGCTGTGAACCTGTCTGACAGGATGATCTATACCTATATGGGAGCGTTAAGGCCCAAGCTCGGCAATGCCTATTATTGCTCAGCGGGACAGTTGTCGCCTTTACTTAACGACCCGCATTATAAGACAATCGGAATAGGCTCGAAGATTTTTCTTGGAGGCGGCATAGGTTATGTGGCATGGCAGGGTACTCAGCATTCTCCAACAGTAAAGCGTAAAGATACCGGCATTCCTCAAGCGCCGGCAGGAACGCTGGCTGTGATAGGAGATTTAAAACAGATGACTCCTAAGCACCTGGTGGGCACCACATTCCAGGGCTATGGCGTAACCCTTACTGTAGGCATAGGCGTGCCCATACCTATACTTAATGAAGAGATCTGTAAATTTACAGCAGTTAAGGACGAAGACATCTGGACGCAGATAATTGACTATAGCGAAGCTTATCCGAATTGCATACCTGGCAGTCTGGGCGAGGTAAACTACGCTCAGTTAAAGAGCGGAGAAATTACTGTGAAAGGTAAAAAGGTTCCCACAGGGGCTCTTTCAAGTTATTCCAAGGCAGTTGAGATAGCTGAAGAATTAAAGGGCTGGATTCAAAAGGGAGATTTCCTCCTTACAGAGCCTGTTGCCCCTATACCAGGCGCGGAATCCGGGGTAACCTTCAAGGCCCTGAAAGAAAGGCCAATAGAGTAAAGGTCCTTCGGCTGCTCTTTATTCAATCGTAGCCTCAGGATCAAATCCGCCTAAGGCGGATTTGGTTACAAAAGTTACAAAATCACTATAATTTTGTAACTTATCCACAAACAACTTTACACTTGTGACAATGTTACAAGTGTAAAGTTGTTGGAGAAAAAGGAGGGGAGAGTGAAAGAAAAGGTCGAGAAGGCGATAGAGAAGATACGGCCGTTTTTACAGCGGGATGGCGGAGATATAGAGCTGGTGGAGGTGAAAGACGGCATTGTTAAGGTAAAGCTCAAAGGCGCGTGCGGATGCTGTCCCATGTCCCAGATGACGCTTAAAAACGGGGTTGAAAGGGCTTTAAAGGAAGAGATCCCTGAAATAAAAAGCGTGGAATCTGTTTGACAGAGGGGTTTATTGTGGTATAATATATTTAGAAGCGCGAGGTAGCGCTTAATAAGCAAAACAATGAGGCGTTCGAAAGAACGCCTTTTTTGTTTTTAAAGGGCGATAAAATATGGATTTTAAAATATTGCTTGAAAAGATAACGCCTTCGCTTAAATATGTGGCGCGTAAACACCTGCTCCGGGGGTTTTACAGCGAGGAAGACCTTTTTCAGGAGATGTGCCTATATCTCTGGCAGCATTATGGCCAGGGCCTTCCTATAGGCATAAATGAGTCATATGTTATAAAGGGCTGCGAGTTTCATCTGCAGAATTTTTTAAGAAAAGGAAGGCCAAAGGTGGCATTAACTAGCCTCGATGAACTAATAACGCCAGGAGGAAGCCAGACACTTGCTGATATACTTGAGGACAAAAAAGCAGTCTCAAGCTCAGGTATTGAAAATAAACTTACAGTTGACGAAATAATGAAGATAGGGCTTACTGCGGACGAGAAGGCAGTGCTTACACATCTATTAAAAGGGTCTACGATGCGCGAGATAGCAAAAGAGATGGAGATTTCTCATGTAATGGTCCTGAAACACAAGAAAAATATAATAAAAAAATGGCGAAGCAAGGCCTGCCCCGTACCAAAACTTTTTTAATAAAAAGTTTTGGTACGGGGTTACCAGAAAGGCCCGAGATTTACTTATGTAATTGTAAGATAAAATGCACATTGCAGTGCGTACGATGGCGTTCGTAGTAAGCGAACGCTTTTTATTTTTAGACACAGGCGTCCAATTTAATGCTGAGTAGGCATTTAGATGAGGGCGCTTTTATTATTTCAAGGAGGGGAAAATGAGAAGATTGAAGATTGTGTTATTATTGATCAGCGGCTGTTTCTTAATGGTTGTGGCTTGTTATGCAACTCCCAGTACACACATCTGGTCACCTTCTACAGATGTTCAGCCTTACAAAAAATGGCACTTGACTTCTGATTTCTATGTGCCTACAGAAAGCAATTCCACAGGCACGAGGCCTGACACGATAACTAACCTCGGGGTTACAGTTGGGATTCTGCCATTCGAGAAACTTAACTTAGAGGCGGGATTTGACCATAAATCAGGCTATGGGGACCTGGACGATTATCCATGGTACTTTAATACTAAGTTAGGAATACCGGAAAATGCTTACGGCGAGCTTTTTCCTGCATTAGCTGTGGGGATATATGATGTAGGCACCAAGGAAAACAAGACAGCTTCCAATATCGTATACGCGAAGGCCGCTAAGACGTTTTCAGCTGGAGGGCTATCTCTTGGCAGGGTTTCATTGGGAGGTTTTGAAGGAGACGGAGATATATTGACGCACAGCGGTAAAGAGGATAACAAAGGACTTTTATTTGCCTGGGAAAGGGCTATGCCGGAGATCTCAGACAAGCTTTGGCTATGTCTTGAATATCAGGGCACAAGGTCTTCGTACGGCTGTTGGAACGCGGGTTTTTCATGGAAATTCGCAGATAATGTTTCAGGTTTATTTGGTTATGATTTTTATAATGATAGGGATTTGGCAGATACCTATACAGTACAGATAGATATTGATTTTTAAACTTTGAAAGGGGGATACAATGATTAATTCAGGCGATACTGCGTTTGTTCTGATTTCAGCTGCATTGGTCATGCTTATGACGCCGGCATTGGCGTTTTTCTACGGAGGTATAGTGAGGCGCAAAAATGTCTTAGGTATTCTCATGCAATGCATGGCAATCCTCGCATTGGTGAGCATACAGTGGGTGCTTTTTGGTTACAGCCTTTCATTTGCGCCCGGCAATGCTATTTTAGGAAGCCTTAAATGGTTTGGGTTAAATGGCGTTGGGTTTGCGCCTTATGCTGATTATGCAGGGACTATTCCACATCAGGCATTTATGATATTTCAGGCAATGTTTGCAATTATTACGCCCGCTCTTATTATAGGAGCGTTTGCAGAGAGGATGAAATTTTCAGGATTTATGGTATTTATACTTCTATGGGCAACTTTAGTATATGATCCAGTGGCGCACTGGGTGTGGGGGATAGGAGGATGGCTTAGAAATCTTGGAGCGCTTGATTTTGCAGGAGGAACAGTTGTGCATATCAATGCAGGCATAGCTGCTCTTGTAACCGCGTTATTAATAGGTAAGAGAAAAGGTCTTGATAATAAACCAGCTCCGCCGCATAACCTGCCTTTTGTAGTATTAGGAGCTGGGCTTTTATGGTTTGGCTGGTTCGGGTTTAATTCAGGAAGCGCTCTTGCGGCAAATGGCCTTGCGGTAAGCGCGTTTGTGGTTACTAATACCGCGGCAGCTGCAGCAGGTCTTAGCTGGGCGATGCTTGAATGGATGTTTAACGGAAAACCAACTATATTTGGGACTGTAACAGGGGCTGTGGCAGGGCTGGTTGCCATCACGCCTGCAGCCGGTTTTGTAAGCGTGATACCTGCTATAATCATAGGATTACTAGTCAGTGTATTTTGTTACATAGCTGTCGCTTATGTAAAGCCAAAGCTTGGATATGACGATTCTTTGGATGCTTTTGGGGTTCACGGAATAGGTGGTATCTGGGGAGCTTTAGCAACAGGCCTTTTTGCCTCCAAGGCTGTTAACCCAGCTGGCTCAGATGGGTTATTTTTTGGTAATCCTCATCAATTATATGTGCAGTTTATAGCAGTTGCAGTTACTGTAGTTTATTCTGCGTTAGTCACCTTTATTATATACAAGGTGGTGGATGCTGCAATAGGTATGCGCGTGTCTGAAAAAGAAGAGGCAGTAGGCCTTGATCTCAGCCAGCATCGCGAAGGCGCGTATACAATGTTAGAATAGAAAGGAGGATACAAAAATGAAACTTATTATAGCTATAATTCAGCCGAGTAAATTTTCGGAAGTAAGAGATGAACTCTACAAAGTAGAGGTAAATCTTATTACTGTCAGTGAAGTATTGGGCCACGGCAGGCAGAAAGGTTTCAGCGAAGTCTACCGCGGTGTAAAGGAGATGGGAAACCTCCTTAAGAAGATCAGACTCGAGATAGCCGTGAATGAGAATTTTGTTGAGCCCACTATAAAGGCTATAGTAAAGGGCGCTAAAACAGGCGAGACAGGGGACGGCAAGATATTTGTCCTGGATCTAAAGGAGTGCGTGAGGATAAGAACAGAAGAAAGAAACGGCGTAGCTATAGGATAAAAAGAGACCCGCCCCGTCCCAAATCTAGAAAGTTAGTTTAAAAAGATTCATACAGATTTTGGACGGGGTTACCAAAATAGCCAGATTTTTACTTATAGTAAATAGAAAACTAGAGCGTAAGTTTTAAGCACATAGCGGCGCAAGGCTGGGTATGCAAAGAACATAGGCGTTCTTGGGAGGAATAATCTCGGGAATGCCTTTATTTATTGAGGATAGAATTCAGGCCGCCTGCGCTAAAATATGCGGACATAGCGTTTTGGGATTAAAAATTACTTTGTAAATTTTGGGAGGCGTTAATATGATAAATTCAGGCGATACAGCGTTTGTTCTGATTTCTGCGGCGTTAGTAATGCTCATGACACCGGCATTAGCGTTTTTTTACGGAGGCATAGTAAGGCGTAAAAATGTACTTAGCATCCTCATGCAGTGCATGATAGCCCTTTGCCTTATAAGCCTTCAATGGGTTATTTTTGGTTACAGCCTTTCATTTGCGCCTGGCAATGCTATTTTAGGAAGCCTTAAATGGTTTGGCTTAAACGGGGTGGGGTTTGAGCCTTATAGTGATTACGCGGCTACTATCCCTCATCAGGCATTTATGATATTTCAGGCAATGTTTGCCATTATTACTCCTGCGCTTATTATAGGCGCCTTTGCCGAGAGAATGAAATTTTCGGGTTTTGTGGTTTTTATACTTCTTTGGGCCACGTTTGTTTATGATCCTGTAGCTCACTGGGTATGGGGCGCAGGAGGATGGCTTAAGAATTTAGGTGTATTAGATTTTGCTGGAGGAGCTGTTGTTCATATCAATGCAGGCATAGCCGCTTTAGTAACAGCCTTATTAATAGGTAAGAGAAACGGCCTTGATAATAAACCTGCCCCGCCTCACAATATCCCTTTTGTTGTGTTGGGAGCCGGACTGTTATGGTTTGGGTGGTTCGGGTTTAATGCAGGCAGCGCCCTGGCAGCAAATGGCCTGGCTGTAAACGCTTTTGTAGTTACAAATATTGCCGGAGCAGCCGCTGGTTTAACATGGGCAATGCTGGAGTGGTTATCGAACGGAAAGCCTACTATATTTGGAACGGCAACAGGCGCTATAGCCGGCCTGGCCGCAATTACGCCTGCGGCCGGTTTTGTGAGCGTGATACCGGCGATAATAATAGGGTTATTCGCCAGCGTATTCTGCTATATTGCGGTAGCGGTTATCAAGCCAAGATTAGGTTATGATGATTCGCTGGACGCTTTTGGTGTCCATGGCATTAGCGGAATATTAGGGATTATAGCGACTGGTTTATTTGCGTCAAAAACAATTAATCCGCTTGGTTCCGATGGATTATTTTTTGGAAATCCTCATCAGTTATTTGTGCAGACTTTGGCGGTGTTAGCCACGGTTGTTTATTCCGCATCAGTTACGTTTATTATATTTAAAGCGGTTGATAAAACAATAGGTATGCGGGTTTCTGAGAAGGAAGAGGCAGTGGGACTTGATTTGACCCAGCATCGCGAAGGCGCGTATACAATGTTAGAATAGAAAGGAGGATACAAAAATGAAACTTATCATAGCGATCATACAACCGAGCAAATTTTCAGAGGTAAGGGACGAGCTGTATAAGTTAGAGGTGAACCTGATTACTGTAAGCGAAGTACTGGGCCATGGAAGGCAAAAAGGCTTTAGCGAGGTCTACCGCGGAGTAAAGGAGATGGGGAACCTCTTAAAAAAAATACGCCTTGAAATCGCGGTCAACGAAGACTTTGTGGAGCCTACTATCAAAGCCATTGTTAAAGGCGCGAAGACAGGTGAGACAGGGGACGGCAAGATATTTGTCCTGGATCTAAAGGAGTGCGTGAGGATAAGAACAGAAGAAAGAGGCGGTGTAGCTATAGGATAAAAAGAGGCCCGCCCCGTACCAAAATTTTTAGAATATAAAAATTTTTGGTATGGGGTTACCAAAAAGGCCTGTTTTTTACTTATATTATATAAGAGAATAAAGCATAAGTTTTAAGCACATTGTAGTGCGGAACATTGGCGTTCAAAATGGTCAAGGAGATTGACCGTATTGGACGTTTTTTTATTTAACAAGGGAGATTAAAATGGCAAAATCAAGCGTAAAGAAAACAACATCCGCAGTAGAAGTAAAAACAAAGAACCCGCTTGTAAACGGTTCTTTCAATGAGAAGGCGGCCAGGGATGTAATGAAGTTAATAAAGGAAAAAGACATTAAGATCATTGACTTTAAGTTCAATGATCTTCCAGGACTATGGCAGCATTTTTCAATTCCTGCTACAGAATTAAAGGATATGCCAGATCTTACCCGTTCAATATGGGTGGACGGCATAGGTTTTGATGGTTCTTCAATAAGGGGTTTTCAGAAGATTCAGGAATCAGACATGATAATGATCCCTGATCCTTCAACAGCTGTTGTTGACCCTGTCTGTGAAGTGCCTACACTGAGCATGATATGCGATATTTATGATCCATTGACCCGTAAGGCATATAGCAGAGACCCCAGGTATGTCGCAAAAAAGGCTGAAAAATACCTTAAGGATTCTGGCATTGCTGATACTGTATATTTTGGGCCAGAGGCAGAGTTTTTTATATTTAATAGCATCCGGTTTGACCAGACAGAAAACTCGGGTTACTATTTTATCGATTCCGATGAGGCAGACTGGAATACCGGCCGCGATGATAGTCCTAATTTATGCTATAAGATACGTTTTAAATAAGGATATTTCCCCGTGCCTCCGCATGATTCTTTGCAGGATTTGAGAAGCAAAATCATCCTTAAAATGATAGAAGCCGGTATCAATATAGAGGTACATCATCATGAAGTCGCTACTGCCGGGCAGTGCGAAATTGATATAA
>JAUYDX010000083.1 GCA_030691625.1 Candidatus Omnitrophota bacterium
TAACCTACGAGGTTGAGGCGGTTAGTTAATGCTTATTCTACCGCAGGATCAGCTGCGCTTGCCTCGCCAATGCTATTGGCCCTTATAACGCCTGATTCATTGGCGAAAAAACGCCTTGTGCCGGTTTTGCCGGGCACCACAGGATCAGCGTTTAATGTAAAACTCTCTGTATCTAGGAACGCGTACGTAAACCTATACCCCTGCTTTGTCCCGGCAGCCAAGACATTGTCAATATACGGAGGATCAGATACCGGCGGTATAAGATCCGACAGGTCAGTAGGATAAGCGTGAGGAAATGTATTTGCGTAAAAGGTCTGGCAGGCATTGACAATTGTCTTGCACGCTGCTACCACAGCCATTTCATTCGCGTTATGCCTTGCGCGCAATACGTTCGAGACAACAAGCGTCGCAAGCGTCATAAGTATCGCAACTACTACCATTATCTCAACTAATGTAAATCCCCGCTTTAATTTCATTTATAATAAATTATATTATTATGGCTTAAAAGTCAAGGTAAAAAAATAAAAATGGCGCCAAGCATTTGTGCCTGGCGCCATTCCGATACACTACAAATAGCGGATTAGCTGTTATTCCAGAGGTGCGCCTGCTGAGTTGGTAAGTCTTAGGACCCCGCTTTCATCCACGAAGAAAACCCTGGTGCCTGTTGTGCCGCTTACTCCTGGCGTTGCCGTGCAGGTATACTGATTCGCGCTAACTAAGGCGTAAGTATAATAATACCCCTGTTTAGCTGAGCCTGCTGCTGTGGCTGCTGCCAAACCGCCGTCAATATAAGCTGGTGTTGCGCTGCCTAGCGCCGCGAGGTTTGCCGGGTACGTCGGCGGCGTCTGAGCCGCGCGGAAACTTTCGCATGCTGTGCTGATTGTCCTCAATGCCGATATTGCCGCTGCCTCGTTCGCGTTATGCCTTGCCCGTAGCAAATTTGGTATTGCTATTGCGGCTAATAAAGATATGATTGCAACGACTATCATTATTTCTACGAGCGTAAAGCCGCGTCCACTTCTTAGCTTTAACAACATCTTTCTTCCTCCTTTCTTTAGTAGGGACAGGACAATGTCCTGTCCCTACAATAAAATTCCATAACCTAAAAAAGTATATCATACCTCGCCCGCTTTGTCAAGAATCAGCGGGCGATGATTTCAGTGAGTTTAAATACAGGCAGGAACATGGCAATAACTATGCCGCCGATGACTACCCCGAGAAAGGCTATTATAAGAGGTTCGATAAGGCTGGTGAGGCCGCTGACAGCGGCATCTACCTGGTCTTCGTAGAAATCAGCTATTTTAGTGAGCATCTTTTCGAGTTCGCCTGTCTGCTCGCCCACCTTTATCATCCTTACGACCATTGGAGGAAACGCGCCGCTTTTTGCCAGGGGGTCAGCGATGTTTTCGCCCTCTTTGATACCGTTGCGCACGCTCTCGACCGCCTTTTCTATCACGGCGTTGCCCGCGGTCTTGCCCACTATCTCAAGCGATGTCAGAATCGGCACTCCGCTTTTCACCAGCGTCGCGAACGTCCTGGTAAATTTCGCGACAGCCACTTTTCTAAAAAGCGGGCCGAGCACCGGCATACTAAGGAGAAGCCTGTCAAAATTTTCCTTTCCCCGGCTGGTTTTCATGTAGCTTTTCACGCCAAACACAATTACCGCAGCCGCGATCACCACGTATACAAACATCTGTCTTATGGTATCGCTTACAAGTATCAATATCCTCGTCGGCAAAGGCAATGTCCCGCCCAGCATCGCGAATATCCCTTTAAAAGTGGGTATGACCTTTAAAAGCATGACAAGCGTGATGAGTATAGCCATTGTCACGACCACAGCAGGATACACAAGGCTGGATTTCACCTTTCTCTGCAGGGTATTTGCCTTTTCCAGGTACGCAGCCAGCCTGTCCAGGATATCGTCCAGGGCGCCGCTGGATTCGCCCGCCTTTACCATGTTGATGTAAAGCCCTGAAAATACCGCGGGGTGCCTCGCGAGCGCGTCTGACAGGCTCGAGCCTGTCTCTATGTCGTCCCTGATTTTACCGACAATACCTTTAAAAACAGGTTTCTCTATCTGTTCGCATAAAATGTCCAGGGCCTGGACCAGGGGTATGCCGCTATCCACCATTGTCGCCAGCTGTCTGGAAAATATTACAATCTCCTCCAGCTTAACAGCGCCTTTGGAAAAGGCCTGTTTCTTTTTCGCGGTCTCCTCTATGGAAATTATCACAAGGCCTTTTTTGCGCAGCGCGTCTATAAGAAGCGCCTTGTCAGAATATTCCAATACCCCGCTTACGGTTTTCCCTGTGCCCTCTTTTGCTGTGTATTTAAATGTCGGCATATATTTTGTCTTCTCGACTCTGTTCCTGCGTTCGGCTCTCGTGACCGCTCGAAGAATATTATTGTTCGAGCGGACGATGCGCCTAATTGCGCGGGCTCAGTCGAGAACTACTCTTCAGAGGTCACGCGCAAGACCTCTTCCATTGAGGTAATCCCGTTTTTTACTTTCTCAAGTCCGTCATCGCGCAATGTCTTCATCCCCTTTGAAACCGCGTAGCTTCTTATGGTATCGACGGAGACGTTTTCTATTATCATTTCGCGGATCTTATCGTCTATCGCGAGCGTTTCCAGTATCGCTGTCCTGCCGAGGTATCCTGTTGAATTGCACTTCTTACACCCCGCGCCTTTGCAGGACTTGCACAGCACCCTGCATAGCCTCTGCGCAGCCACAAGAATTACTGAACTGGCTATCAAAAAAGGCTCTATGCCCATATCCATAAGCCTGGAGATCGCGGTGGGCGCGTCGTTAGTGTGAAGCGTGCTCAAGACCAATTGTCCCGTGAGAGACGCCTTTATCGCTATATCCGCTGTCTCCCCGTCCCTGATCTCGCCTATCATAATTATATCCGGGCTCTGCCTCAATAAAGAGCGCAGGCCGTTCGCGAAAGTCAGCCCTATCTCGGAATTCGCCTGTATCTGGGTTATGCCCTCTACCTGGTATTCAACAGGATCTTCAATGGTTATAATATTTTTATCCGCGGTGTTCATCTGATTTATCACTGAATAAAGCGTGGTGGATTTCCCGCTGCCGGTCGGGCCTGTGACAAGTATCATTCCGAACGGCTTTGCTATCGCGTCTTTAAACCGGCCGAGCGTATCCGCGGAAAAACCCAGCGTGTCCAGGCCTATTGAAAGATTTGATTTATCCAGCGCCCTTAAAACCACTTTGCCGCCAAAAGATGTGGGCAGTACCGACACCCTGAAATCCACTTCTTTTTTCTGCAGCCTCACCTTAAACCTTCCGTCCTGCGGCACCCTTGACTCCGTGATATTCATCCCTGACATGATCTTTAATCTGGCCAGCACCGCGTTCTGGTTTTTCTTCGGTATCCTCAGCGCGTCCCGCAGATTCCCGTCAATCCTGTACCTGACGCGCAGATGGTCCTCTTCTGATTCAATATGGATATCGGAAGCCCTTTTTCTCAGCGCCTCCTGTATTACCAGATTTACCATCTTTACAATGGGCGGGGTCTCGCCTTCCAGCGCCGCCTCGCTGATATCAAATTCCTCTTTCGCGGTATTGATAATCTCAATGCCGGACTCTTCAGCGTTTTTAATGGCGTTAGATAACCGCCCGTCTTCTGAGGCGTATAACCTGTCTATGGCGTCTATTATATCTGTTTCAGTGGAGATTACAGGCTCTACGTTGAATTTTGTAAGCGTCTTCAGGTCATCTATAGCGAATATGTTAAGCGGATCCGCCATTGCCACTATCAATGTCTCTGACAGCCTGCATATGGCAATTACCCTGTACTGCCTGGCCATGCCCTCAGGTATCAGGTTTACGCAATCTTTCTCGATCTTGTACTTCGAGAGATTTACAGCAGGTATGCTCAGTTCCTTGCTCATTACAGACATCAGGTCTTTTTCGCTGATCAGCTTTTCCTTTATAAGTATCCTGCCCAGGTTTCCTCCTTCCTTGGACTGGATATCCCTGGCGCGCTCGAGATCCTTCCCGCTAATGAGTTTTCCATCCACCAGCGCCTGTATTAACCTGTCTTTCAGCGATTTCGTCATAACCCCTTACAAACAACTTGACACTTGTGACATTGTTTGAAGTGTCAAGTTAATTGGCTTCTCGACTCTGCTCACGCATATTGCTTTCGTGACCGCTCGAAGAATATTAGTGTTCGAGCGGACGTTGCGGCTATACACGCACGTCCAGTCGAGAACAACTTGACACTTGTGACATTGTTTGAAGTGTCAAGTTGTTGCTGTTAGTCGTCTGCAACAGTCACGCGCAGGATCTCTTCCAGGCTCGTGACGCCTGCCAGGACCTTTGCGATACCGTCTTCGCGGAGCGTTTTCATGCCTTCGCTCCTGGCGATTTTCTTTATCTCATTTTCTCTGGCGCGTTTTAAAACAAGCTCTCGTATGGCAGGCGACATTACCAGCGCCTCGCATATCCCGATCCTGCCGGAATACCCTGTATTCAGGCACGCTGGACATCCTTTTGCCCTGTAAAATTTAGCATTGGCCATGATGCCCAGCTTATTGCATAAAACATCCGGGGCGTGATATTCTTCCCTGCACTTGGGGCAAAGCCTGCGTATCAGCCTCTGCGACACTATTGAAATCAGCGACGCGCTTATTAAAAAAGGTTCGCACCCCATATTCACCAGCCTCACCACCGAGCCTGCCGCGGTAGTGGTATGAAGCGTGCTCAGCACCAGGTGCCCTGTAAGCGCTGATTTTATCGCTATATCCACTGTGTCGAAATCCCTTATCTCTCCTATCATTATCACGTCAGGGTCCTGCCTTAGAATAGACCTGAGCGCGCTGGCGAATGTGAGCCCTACCTCTGGCCTGGCAGTGACCTGGTTGATGCCCTCTATCTGATATTCAACAGGATCCTCGACTGTTATGAGATTTTTTTCAGGCGAGTGCACGTATTTCATCAGGGAATAAAGCGTGGTGGTCTTGCCGCTCCCTGTGGGGCCGCACACGAGTATCATGCCGTGCGGCCTTGACGCGCATTTTTTCAATTTGTCCAATGTCTCCTCGCTGAATCCTGTTTTATTTATATCCAGCATTGCCTGTGATTTGTCTAAGATCCTGAGCGCCACTTTTTCGCCTTTGGATGAAGGGAGTATGCTGACCCTGAAATCCACGTAGTTATTGTTTATCTGCAATTTAAACCTGCCGTCCTGGGGAAGCCTGCGTTCCGCGATATTTAATTCAGACATGACCTTTATCCTCGAGACAATTGATTCGTGCGTATTTTTCGGAAGCGGCTCTGATTCCTTTAATACGCCGTCTACCCTGTATCTTATGCGCAGGGAATTCTCCATCGGCTCTATCAGTATGTCGCTGGACTTGGTCTTGATGCCGTTTTCCAGTATCATGTTGGTCAATTTTACCACAGGCGCTTCTTCCACGAGCTTGAAAAGCCTGGCGGAATCCACCTTCTCCTCTTCTTCCCCCACATGGATAATCTCTATCTCCTGCGTCTTTAAATCCGCCATAAGTTCTTCTATGGCTTCGTGGGTGGACTCGCCGTAATACTGGTCTATAGCGTCCTGGAGTTCTTTCTGCGAGGCAATTATGATCCCGATCTCCATCCCTGTCATGGACCTGAGATCGTCTATCGCGAATATATTCAGCGGGTCTGATATGGCCACAGTGAGCATATTTCCCACCTTGGAAACAGGCATGACCTGATATTTATTTGCAATGTCGCGCGGGATGAGTTTGAGGAGCTCCTGGTCTATTTTAAAACGCGCCAGCGATATAGGCGGGATGCCCAGCCCCTGGCTGAGCGCTGACATCAGATCTTTTTCGGTTATAAAACCTGCGTGAACAAGGATGTTTTTCAAAGACCCGCCTTTTTCCTTCTGGATCTTTAATGCCTTGTCCAGCTGGGCCTTGGAAATGACCTTGTTATTGATCAGCAATTCTATAAGGCGTTCTTTGAGTGAATACATATAATTTGTCTTCTCGACTCTGCTCCCGTGTTCAGCTTTCGTGACCGCTCGAAGAATATTAGAGGAGTTGCTGCGGCCCTTCGCAATATTGTTCGAGCGGACGACTCGACTAATTACGCGAGCTCAGTCGAGAACTATTTGTAATACTTCTCTATCGCCTTTTTTATATCGCTGGCGGTGCTCACAAAAAGCTGCACGTATAATCCTGAAAGAAGCGCTATATCCTCCACTGCCGAGGTATTCAAAGGATTCGCCATTGCTATTGTAAGGTTTGACCCTATTTTATCCACGGGGATCAGGCAATATTGTATTGCCACATTTTTAGGCACTATCTTAACCACTTCGCGGTCTATCTCATAACTCTCTAACGGCAGGTACGGGAAACCATACTGGGCTGTGATTGCCTGGGCAATCGCCTCTTCAGTCACATAACCCAGGCTGACTATAACATGGCCTATTAAACCGCCTTTATCCTTCTGGACCTCCAGCGCGTGGTTGAGCTGGTCCCTTGTGATAAGCCCCCGCTCTATTAAAAGTTCTCCTAATTGTTTAAGATTAGCCCTGTTTACCATACTCTCCCCAAACAGCTATAGACTTCTCGACTCTGCTCCCGTATTTTGCTCTCGAGACCGCTCGAAGAATATTGTTCGAGCGGACGTCCAACGCCTGATATGCAAGCTCAGTCGAGAACTGCCAAACACAATTGTAAAATTGTTAGACGCTAACGCGGTTTTTGCCCAGCGTCTTGGCGCCTCGCGCGAGCTTTTCCGCCTTTTCCATCAGTTCAGCCACAGTGGAACCGTCTATCGGATTTTCGCTGACGCCTATACTGGCTGTAATTTTTTTATCTCCCCTGGCTGCTTTTCCCAGCCCTGCCTCTATCTTTTTTCTTATCTCTTCAGCGATATTGACGCATTGCCTTTTATTTTTCTCCGGCAATATAACCGCGAACCTGTCTTCCGTAAGACGGCCGACCCTGTCTATTTCCGTGACAGAATTCTTGAGAATAACTCCCATCTCCTTTAAAAGCGCGAATGACTTTGCCTCTCCATTGGCAGCGTAAAAATCCTTGAAATCGTCTATATCCACCAGTAAATATCCGCACGGCCTCTGGTAAACAACAGCCCTTTTTATCTCCTCGTCCAGCCTGGTCTTCACATAATTCTCGTTATAAAGGCCCGTGATATCGTCCTTCACAGACAGCTCTCTTGATTTTCTTACAAGGATATCGTTCTCCACTGATATCGCGATCTGCTTGACAAAGACTTTCAGCAGCTCTTTTTCCTCTTCCGCGAAAACAAATCCCTGTTCATTGTTGCCTACCGCGAGTATTCCGATTGATTTTCCCGCCACTGTCACAGGCAGATCGACAATATTTTTCAGCCCGAGTTTTCCCGCCAGTATGCCAGCGGCGAGTTCTGACTGTTTAAACTTCAGCCCTGAAACCTTTTTTTCTTCAATATTACAGCTGGAGGAAACATAATATTCTTTGGTTTCCTCGCTTACCAATAAGAGCACCGCGGCTGAATTATCTTCTATGTCTGAGATCTTTTGTATTATGAAATCCAGGGTGCTCTTGAGCGCCTCAGAGGACGAGATCAGATGCCCTATCTGCAGAAGCCCGGAGAGGGCGACGACCTTTTTATGAATTTCCATATTGATCGTCTTGGTCTTTTCTCCGTACGTCCTCAATTCCTCCATATTTTCTTTTATCTTCTGCGTCATCAGATTCAATGACCTGCTCAAATCCCCTACCTCGTCTTCGCGGTTTATATCTATAAGTTTTGTGAGATCCCCTTTAGCTATTGTCTTGGCCTCATCTGCCATTTTAATAACAGGATCTATCATTTCTCTCGTGATGTAAAGGCCCAATAGGGATATAAATATAGATATGAACAATATAAAACTTATATTGCTTAAAGTAAGCCCAAAAAATAAGCTTATATTCGGAAAGATATATGTTATGACAAGCCACGCGCAGACCAGTATGGGTATGAGCGACATCAGGGAAAACGCTATCATGGTCTTGTATCTAAGGCCTTTCGGGAACATTGACATATCTTTCAGCATTTTTAACATATAAACCTCCGCGTTATTATCTCAAAGTATACAATAATATATGACTAAATGAATGTATCCCCCTCAACCTCGTAGGTTGCGGCTTGCCGCAACCTACGAGGTTGAGGGGGTCCATATTTATTCTATAAAACCCCACGGTAAAATTTCCGCGTCTTCCTTTTTCTTAAGATATTTTTCAGGGTCTATTCCTGTTTCCTGAAAAGCCTTGTCCCATAGAGTATAATTGAAATTTTCTGTCCAGGCCTGGAGCCTGGCGCCATTGGCCTGCGCCTTTAATATGGCCCCGCCGACGCTCCTGTCTCCCCTGGCCAAAACCGCCTCCACCCTGGCCATCTCCGCGCTGTGAAAATCCGTCCTGATATTTTTAGCTGACGGATGAGACTTAAAAGCCGAGAAAAGGCGCCTCTGTTTTTCTTTCAGCGTCTCCAGCCCATCCATGCCTTCTCTCTCGAAATCAGAACGCGGTTTTGGTATAAAGGGGCTGACGCTTAAATTCGCGTTTTTTATCTGTCCCGCGAGCCGCGCGATAGCGTCCAGGTCTTCAGGCGTCTCGCCGGGCAGCCCTATCATAAAATACAGCTTTACCTTTCTCCATCCTGATTTCAACGCTGTCCTTGATTTTTCAATAATCTCAGCGTCGCTAATTTTTTTATTGAGCGAATGCCTGAGCCGCTCGCTTCCGGCCTCAGGCGCGAATGTAAGGCCTGCCCGCCTAAGCGTAGCCATGCCTTCATGCTCCTCAAATGTCCCTGTCCTTAAAGACGGGAGCGATATCTTTACGCCCATCGGCTTAAACCTTTCCTCTAATTTTCCGGCCAGTTCCTCTATGTGCGGATAATCCCCTGAAGAAAGCGATAGCAGGGATATCTCCTCATACCCTGTGCTCTTTACAGACTCCTCAGCTATTTCCATGATCCTTTTCACGGAGCGGATTCTAATAGGGTGGAAAATTTTGCGCGCCTGGCAGAATTTGCACGCGTGCGGACACCCGCGCATTATCTCTATGCCGATCCTGTCGTGCACTATCTGTATATACGGGACAATTATATCTGTAGGAAAGAATGACTTGTCCAGGTCTTTCACAACGCGTTTTTTTATTTTACAATGACCGTGCAAACTAGCGTTTTCATCTTCTCGACTCTGCTCCTGCGATGCGCTTTCGTGTCCGCTCGAAGAATATTGTTCGAGCGGGCACTGTGGCTGTACGCGCAAGCCCAGTCGAGAACCGCTTAGATCCGGGACATAGACACCGTCTATCTCTGCAAGTTTTTTCAGTATATCTGATTTAGACCCCCTGTCTTTCACCGCGTTTACAATCTCCAGTATCGATTCTTCAGCCTCGCCGATCACAAAGGCGTCAATAAAATCAGCGAGCGGCTCAGGGTTAAACGCGCACGGCCCGCCTGCTATCACTATGGGGCCATTGTCTCCCCTTTCCTTTGAATACAGCGCCAGGCCGCCTAACTCGAGCGCGTTCAGCGCATCCGCGTAATTCATTTCGTGCTGGAGCGAAAACCCCACAATATCAAAATCCTTTAATTCGCGCGATGACTCCAGCGAAGACAGCTTCTTGCCTTCGGCCCTTAATTTTTTCTCCATATCCAGCCAGGGCGCGAAAACCCTTTCGCAGACCACGCCCTTTTCCCTGTTTAAGATTCCATACAGGATTTTCGTTCCCAGGTGGCTCATTCCTATTTCGTAAATATCAGGGAACACGAGCGCCACCTTCAGCGCCGCGCTATCCCACTCCTTATGCGCCGCGTTCCATTCGCTGTTTATATATCTCGCCGGTTTCAATATATTTTCCACTATTCTCCCCTCAAACAACTTGACACTTGTGACAATGTTTGAAGTGTCAAGTTGTTTGGATGCATTTTACCTGTGTATCGCGATGCTCTCCAGCATTCCCAGCGCTATCATTGTGACCAGAAGCGACGAACCGCCGTAACTCACAAGCGGCAGCGGCAGGCCCACCACCGGCATAAAACCCATTGTCATGCTGATATTCACGACCGCCTGTATCCCTATTATAACAGCCATGCCGCACGCGGCCAAAACCCCGCACGGGTCGTCTGTTTTCCTGGCTATATCAAAAGCCCTTTTGACCAGGATAAAATAAAGCGCTATTAAAATTATTCCGCCTATAAAACCCCACTCTTCTCCGGCAACTGAAAATATAAAATCAGTGTGCCGCTCTGTCAAAAAATTAAGCTGGTTCTGCGTGCCGCTAAGCCATCCCTTTCCAAAGACCCCGCCCGAGCCGATAGCTATCCTGGATTGTATTACAGTGTATCCTGCGCCGAGCGGATCTATATTGGGATTCATAAAAACCATCAGCCGCTCTTTCTGGTAATCCTTTAATAAAAACCACGCGAGAGGCGAAAGCAAAATTCCCCCGCCTATCATAAACAATAAATGTTTCAGCCTGGCGCCCCAGATATATAAAAGCGCGAAAAACACCGGCACCAGCATCAGGGCTGTGCCGAGATCAGGCTGCGCCAGTATCAATAAAAACGGCAGGAACATTATAAAAAACGCCGAAACTATGTGCCTGACGCCTTTGCCTTCCTTGTGTCCTGTAAGATACTGTATCAGGGCAAGCGTGATAAATAATTTGGCGAATTCAGAGGGCTGAAGGTTAAAATTGCCTATCTCGAGCCATCTCTGCGCCCCGAGCCTTTTAGACCCGAAGAAAAATACCACGAGCAGTAAAATAACTGTCAAAAAATAAAGCGCGTAGCCAAGGCTTATGATTTTTCTGTAGTTTATATTTATCAATACAATAAAAAGAAGCGCCCCGATTAAAAACCACACCGCCTGCCTAATCACAAAATCCATATTTTGCGAGGCCATCGCGCTGAATAAGAATGAAAGCCCCGCTATAAAAATAGCGGCGCTGACGCCCATTAAAACCCAGTCAAAATCCTTATATTTCTGCTTATTCAGCTCTAACATAAATATCTCCGAATGGCCAATCCCGCGCCCCAAACAACTTGACACTTCAAACATTGTCACAAGTGTAAAGTTGTTTGGCTGGCTATTTCCTGAACCAGTATTCCAGGGCCAGCCTGGCGATTTCAGCAGGCGCGTCTCCGCCTGAACCCACATTTTCCATAAACACCACGAAGCACACCTCAGGCTTATCAGAAGGCGCGAACCCGGCAAACCAGCCATGCGGGGCAATGCCAGGCCCCACCTGGACAGTTCCTGTCTTCGCAGAAATAGAGACTGTTTTTGTCGCGGCATTATTACCTGTGCCGTCTATGTCCGCTACTGACTGGCGCATGCCCTGCCTTATCGCGTCTATATGTTCTTTAGAAACCTTGCTGATATATTTTTTAAAATCAATAGCTTCCCCGCCTTTCGGCCGCTTCAGGATATGCGGCTGGACCAGCGCCCCGCCATTCGCGATACAGCCAATCATCCGGACCAGCTGTAAAGGCGTAACAAGCAAATACCCCTGGCCTATTGAAAAATTCGCGGTGTCGCCGGGATACCAGATTTCTTTTTTCTCCGATTTCTTCCATTCTTTAGCAGGCACAAACCCTCTGGATTCCCCGAAAAGCTCCACGCCTGTTTTTTTTCCTAATCCAAAAATTCCCGCGAATTCACCGAGTTTGTCAGCGCCCGCCAGGAGCCCTGTGTGATAAAAATACACGTTGCACGACCACGCAATGGCCTTTGTAAGGTCCACATAACCGTGCCCGTCTTTGTTCCAGCAGTTAAACTCGTCTTTTCCCACGTCAAGCTTACCGCTGCACACAAAACCCGTGTCCGGCCTTATGCTGTTTGTTTCAAGCCCTGTTATCCCTGTAATGATTTTAAAAATAGACCCCGGCGGATAAACGCCCATTATTGCCCTGTTTAAAAGCGGCGATGCCTTATCCTTAATTGCGCTTAATAATACACTGTTGGGGTCGTACGAAGGACTGCTCACTAAACTAAGTATCTCGCCATTCTCCGGATTCATAAAAATAGCGGCGCCCGGCCTGTCATTAAAAAGATTGTAAACCTCTTTCTGCAGGCCTGCGTCAATGGTCAGGTTTATGCCATTGCCGCCTTTCGGCCTCCTGTAACTCATCACCTTTACCTGGCGGCCCCTGTTATCCACCTGTATCTGCATGCCGCCATCCCTTCCTCTTAATGTCCTGTCACAAAACCTTTCTACCCCGTCCTTGCCTATCTGATCCTTAATATTATATCCGTATGGCTTAAGAAGCTCCAGCTCGAGGGCGTCTATCTCTCCAGTGTATCCGACGACGTGGCTGAACGCAGGGCCGTAATAATACTTCCTGGCCAATATCTCTTTTACCAGGACTCCCGGCATTTTAAATCTGGATTCCTCTATGGCGATAGCGGTCTTTTTAGGCACGCCTCTGGTAAGTTCGCAGGGCGCGAACGGAGCGGTCCTGTTGCGCTTGTAATTTCTTTCAAGGACGCTTTTAGAAACGCCCACTATCTTTGACAATTTCTCCAGCGTCCCGTCAATATCTTCCGCCTCCTGCGGCACTATATAGACGCCGAAGGAAAGCGTATTCCCCGCTATGATCTTTCCGCGCCTGTCGTATATATTGCCGCGGGCCGCGTTGATATCTAAAAGCCTGATGCTGTTTTTGTAACTGAGGTCGCTATAGAAAGGGCCTTTGATGATCTGGAGGTAATAAAGCCAAACGCCTGTCAACGCGAAGAAACACGCAAAAATTACCTGAAGCGCTTTAACTCTCATATGAACCAATCCAATTCCGCCTCAACCTC
>JAUYDX010000028.1 GCA_030691625.1 Candidatus Omnitrophota bacterium
TTGACGGTATAAAAACTTCGCCGTAATTCCTTGCGCACTTAGTATAGAAAATCTATTATGCCGAAACTTTTCTGAGGTGCCTCAGACCCCAGCCTGCTTGCAGGACGAGCGAGAATCGGCGCGGAGCGAAGGACGCCTCGCCGGGGCGTCCAAGCGTCTTTTCGAAAGCCTGCCAGGGCTGGCAAAAACAATTAGTTTTACCTATTATTCAAATCATTGCAGCAGGAAATAATTTTTATATTGCCTATTTATTTTTAATTAGGTATAATTAGTTTCAGATATGAGCAGGGTAAAATTTATCAATGTTAATCTTATAAAGGCTGCTGTGTTTTTTATAGCGGTCTTTTTTGTTTTTACGGGTATTGCCGCTGCTAGCATATCCAGCAGTAAAAATTATAAATTGCATACAGCCTTGGCGGATAGCGGGGGAGCGAGCGGGGTTTCAAAGAGCTATAACTCAGAGAACAGCGTGGGCTACCCGTTAGGCACCAATGTTGCCACAGGCGCCAGTTATAAAATATACGGCGGGTGGCTTTCTACTAAAAACGCTATCCCTGATATAAGCATATTAGCATATAACGACGGCCAGGCTGCGTTTGACAATCCTCTTACATTGAAATGGGCGGTTACAGACAAGGATCGGGATCCTCAGCGTTATTATCAGGTTCAGATATCCAAGGATAACTTTAAAACATTGGACGTTGATTCCGGTGTTATTAAAACCAATTCCCAGCAGTACACCACGCCTATACTGCCTACCACAGAAGGTTATATAGATTACAAGTGGCGCGTGAGGGTAAGCGATGGATATGATTACTCAGGATGGGAAACAGCTGCTAACGGGTTCAAGCTTGCAAAAGGCAAGGTAGATATACCTGTAATATGGGCAAAAACAGCTCCAGGCGGCAGCGATATCCCTTCAAAATTATGGCAGGGACATGGAGACCCTTATATGTCATGGGAATATCCTGTGACTGGAGTGAAACCCATAGGGTATAGTTATGCCTGGGGAGACATGCCTGATAACAAGGCTGATACATCAGGCGCTTTTTATCAAACTCCGGATGATCTGCTGGGAGACGGGGTCAGGGTGTTTAATCTTAAGGCTGAGAATTCAGCCGGCAACTGGGGAGAGATGGCTTCTTATGAATTATGGGTAGACAGGGGGAGCCCTGTTATAGGGAATTATTCTCCGGAAAAAGGCTCAATGCTGGCGTCTGACAGGCCTACGATCACCATAACAGCCAGCGACGACAAGAGCGGCGTGGATCCGAACGCTATAAGCATGAAGATAAACAAATCCGCGGTGGACGCGGCATATGATGAAAACAGCCAGAGCATAATATATATCCCGTCTGCGCCTCTCAGCGAAGGCAGCAATGTGGTATCCATTGAAGTGGCTGATCTGGTAGGCAATAAAACCTCTCAGGTTATCTGGAGCTTTACTGTTGATACAAAAGGCCCGACAGGTTATATAATAATAAATAATCAGGATGCCGTTACCAATTCTGTTTATGTCAATCTTGCGTTTGGCGCCAGCGATTCTACTACAGAAGTAGCGAGCATGGTGATTTCAAACGATGGGGTTTTTGACAACGAGCAATGGGAGCAGCTTAAGACCAAAAAGGAAAACTGGATGCTGACTCCTATAAGCGGCACGCGCAAGGTTTATGTAAAGTTTAAGGATACGGCAGGAAACGAATCAGAGGTTATCAGCGATACCATAGAACTTATAATAATAGCGCCTGATACCATAATTACAAGCGGGCCGAGTTTATTGACAAAGTCAAAAGAGGCGCTTTTCACCTTTAAAGGCACCGTAGATGATTGCGTGTTCAGATGGAAATTTGATGATGAGGAATGGTCTATCTGGTCCAAGGATACCTCGGTGTCCAAAAAAGGCCTGAAAGACGGGAATCATTATTTTAAGGTCCAGGCTGCGAAAGATGTAAATAAGAATTCCAAAGTAGATATAGATGAAATAGATCCTGTTCCTGCGGAAAGGACCTGGACTATAAGCGAAACAGGGGTTATAAAGCCTGCCCTTGAGAAAAAGAAGCCGTTTAAGTTCTGGAAGGAAGAGTAGAGGCAGAGGCCAAGAAGGTCTTTGCGACAAAATTGTAGGGCAGACTTTAGTCTGCCTTTATTATTTATAACACCTTTACTTTCAATTAGTTACCTTCACCCTTCATCCTACACCCTTCACCCTTTTTAAGGTACTGCCCTTGACAAATACTATCAGATAGTATATAGTTATACCACTCCCTATCAAGCTATATGATTTTTGCGGTAGGGTTTTTAATGAGCACATCAGTTACGGATTTCGGAGAAATCCGTAACTGATAAGTGCAAATTAATCCTGAAGGCACGACGAATAGGAGTGCCTGAAGGATCTATTAAGGCCGAATTAAAAAAAAGTTCGGCCTGAATCGTCTAAGGGGCTAAACATGTTATTAAATAGCGAGGTGGCATATATGAAAGAAAGATATTATTCCGCAGAAACTGCGGCACAGCTTCTTGGTATATCCAAGCAGACGCTGATAAGATATGAAAACAAGAGGCTGTTCCCGGCTGCCAGAAGAAATGCCCTTAATGGCTGGCGGGAATACACGGAAGACGATATTAAGAAACTCAGGGCTCTAATGGGAAGGACCAGGTAAATGGCCAAGTTAAAGGCAAGTTCAATAGCCTTAGATATAGGTACGCATTTTATAAAGCTTGTCGAGCTTAAAAAAGAAAAGGATAGCATTGTCCTGACCAGGATCGGCATAAAAGAAATTCCGAAAGACTTAAAGCTTAACAGGGATAAAATCATCGGCCAGCTCATCTCTGAATTATTGTCAGAGAATAATATAAAGCAGAATGTCGTGAATATAACAATAAGCGGGCAGTCTGTTTTTGTAAGATTTATAAAGCTCCTTCATGTGAAAGAGGATAAATTAAAACAGACTATGAAATTCGAAGCGCAGAACCAGAGACCTTTCAGCATGAACGAGGTCATGTGGGACTGGTCTCTTCTGGATGAAGGCAAGGATTTATCCAGAAAGGCGGTCATAGTCGCGATAAAGAAAAATCTGGTGGAAGAAATAGTTTCCAGGCTGGATTACGTTAAATTGTCCACAGAGTTGATAGATGTCGCGCCCATAAGCGTATATAACTGCATGGCGTTCAATGAGGACTTTAACAGCCAGGATCTCGGGGCCATACTTGACATAGGCGCGAAATCCACCAACTTCATTATATTTAATAAAGGTAATATATGGATAAGAAGTTTTCCTATAGCCGGAGAAAGAATTGAAGAGGCAAAAGAGCAGGGCGCAGAGGAACTTCTGACAGAGGTAGAAAGATCCCTGGAGTATTATTTTATGCAGGCCGGAGAAGATGCCCCTCAGGAAAAAAAGTTAACCCAGCTTTTTCTGACAGGCGGCGGAAGCGTTATGGAAAATATAGAAACTTCGCTTATTTCCAAACTCGGCATAAAGCCTAATATCATGGACCCTTTTAGAAAATTGAGGGTATCTAAAGATGTATTTCAGAAGCTTCAGGCGTGCGGGCCTAAGAATCAGTTTTCTACGGTTGTGGGCGCTGCGCTGAGGGGGATAGCTGA
>JAUYDX010000059.1 GCA_030691625.1 Candidatus Omnitrophota bacterium
TATGTGGCCAGTGGAGAGAGTAGCCCGACATCTGCGGTGGCGATGACTATCCAAGGAAACACTGGCAATGTCGGCATCGGGACGACGGGACCGGGGGCGAAGTTGGATATTCAAGGTGGTGGTGTAAATATTGGAGTATCCGGAGACAATCAATACCTTAACATATTTGGGACAATTAGAGTGCAATCCCCAGCCTCTCTTTTGTGGGACATAGCGAGAGTTGGTTCAAACTTAAATTTTCATTATTATAGTGGCTCGGCTTGGACTACAAATAGACTCGTTTTAACTCCTTCTGGAATATCTTCGGATGGAACTTTGACCATTTCTGGCACAGGTAATAGTTCAATAGCTGGCAACGTCGGCATCGGGACGACAGGGCCCTCTTATAAACTTGATGTGACTGACGATGTGAGAATAGGCGCTATAACTCCCGGATATGCAAGCGCCTCACCTGATTTATTCATCCAAGGCAACTTAGAAGTCGATGCTACTGCGTATATGGACGGGCCCTTAGTGTCAAGTAGTAGCATATCTACATCGGGAACCATAACACAGACTGGCAGTGGAGTTGTTTTTTTCTCCGGCAATGTCGGCATCGGGACGACGGGGCCGTCTACGAAACTCGAGGTTAACGGTACTATTACTGCCACTGCAGTTTCTGCCCCTGGCTTGATACTGCAAACGGTATATAATGCCTGGACCGCTACAACAACCCAATCAACAGCTTATACATACGTTGATGCGACTGGTAGTGATCTTTCAATCACTGCTAAAAGAACCAGTTCAATTTTTAAAATAACGGTTAATGCTTCAGGTTATTATTCCGGTTCTGCTTCAACCAACGTAGGCATTAAATATGTAGGAACGAATACCCAAATTCTCGGGGTGCCTGGCAGTTCGGGTGATGGATGGATGGGAGCGGGCAATGGTCCGGCAAATTCATCATTTAATATAACAAGAATTGCTTTTCATAATCCAGGAACTGTTGCCGGTACTACTTATACTTATAGGGCTATGTTGGGTCTTTGGAATGTAGGCACATCCTATATTAATTATTCAGGTTACAATGGCACTTCAATAATTACCATAGATGAAATTGCGCAGTGATTTTAGTAGAAGCTTGACGGAGGGGAACAGGGACGTGTTAAAAAGGGACAGGAACAATATTCTATGAAAAGAGCTATTCAGATTTTACTTATGCTTATGTTTTTCGCAGTTCCGATTTTATTCAGCAGGGCCACGACTGAAGTGTATGGCATTGTTAAGATAACGTTGATTGAGTTATTCAGTCTGGTATTGGCTGTTCTTTGGCTCGCATACCAGGGATTTTCAATTCGTTTTGCCCGTTCAAATATCTTTAGTCTCGCGGTTCTTTTCTTTGTAATAGGATGCGTATCGTTGATTAAAGCGGTTAATATGCAGCAAGGATTGCAGGCCTTATATTTACTAGCCGCAAACATTATTTTATTTTTGGTTATATCTGGAAATACCAAGACTATTAGCGACGCTTATAAATTAGCCGCAGCCGCGATTTTAGCCGGAGTCGTTTCCTGCATTTTTTGCGTCTATCAGAATCACGGCTTGAGCATGTCTACCTTAAGGCTTAATTATACTTCAACTTTTGGGAACCCTATATTTTTCTCAGAATATCTTTCAGTTACGGTCCTTTTAAGTTTTGGGATGAGCATGCGAAAAGGGAGCGCGTTTTGGAAAAGACTGGCATATATCTTCGCGGGTATTTTTATGCTGGTAATGCTGATCTTTATCCGCTCGATAGGCGCGTATCTAAGCCTATGCGCGGCCTTTCTGTATATAGGGATTAACTTTATGCCTGGGGTTTCAAAAAAGGCCAAGAGGATAATATTTGGCGGTTTTATATTTTTAATCGTAGTTATATTGGCGCTGGGCGCTATTTTTTGGCCAAAGGCCCAGTCGTATTTAAAAAACAGGCAATTGCAGAATCTTATGCGGGTTAATGTCTGGGCGGGAAGTTTGAATATAATCAAGAGCCATCCGGCGCTAGGAGTCGGCATAGGGAATTTTGAATACGCCTATCCCCTTTACCGCGCGGAAAAAGAAAAAGAAGTAACGCCAAAAGGCATAAAGTATACAAAGGCGCATAACGAGTTTTTACAGGTGTGGTCAGAGATGGGAATTTTCGGGCTCCTGGCATTTCTGGGGATTATATTTTTTATATTATTCTCCTCCACCAGAGAATCTGTATTTATTATAGGTATAAGGGCGGCATTGATCGCGCTTTTAACGCAGGCGCTGTTTAATCCCATGCTTACTGTGCCGACATCAGGGTTTTTATTCTGGTCCCTCTGTGGTATATTGGCGTTTGCGGATAAAAAATTAAATGATAAAGGCGTAAACTTTTTTGAGAGGCTAGGGACAGGAGTTCTATGCGCGGCGCTTGTTGGATTCGGCGGCCCGGCTGCAGTAAGGCCTTTTATCGGAGATTATTTTTTTGAAAAAGCGCAGGTCGCGGAGTCAAAAAGCGATACAGCTTCCGCAGTATCCAATTTGAAGAGTTCTTTGAAGGCGTATCCGCATAACTGGGAAGTATTGTTTCTGTTGGGAAACATAGAGCAGAGGATGGCCGCGTACAATGAGGCAGTGGACAAATATGAAAAGGCGTTAAAATACCATCCTTATTCCGCGCTTATATGGAATAATTTAGGCGCCGCGTATATGCGCGTAGGCAAGATCGATAAGACTATAAGCGCTTTTAAGCGCGCAATAGAGATAGACAGGCAGAATATAGGAGCTTATTATAACCTGGCGGTTGTCTATAGAGATAACGCTCAGGAAGAGCTCGCGAAAAAAGAGATGGATATCCTTAGTGCTATAAATCCTACATTTTTCGGCAACATGTATGTAGAAAGCGGGATTTTTGAGCAGGCATTGATTGAATTTCATAAGGCTATAGGAAGAGACCCTGGCAATATAGAGGCTCATTTCATGCTGGGAGAGATATATAAAAAGCAGGGAGAAATAGATAAGGCTATTGAGATGTACAAGAGGACTATAGAGCTCGCTCCAGCTCATGTTGAAGCCAGCATAGCCTTAGGAGAGATATACAAGGCGAGAACTGAGATGGACAGGGCAATAATGTATTACGATAAAGCCTTGAATGTTATGCCTGAGTCGCTTGACAGGCTCGCCAGGGATATATCGTTTTACACTGACCTGGGGTTTTCCGGGCAAGTGTTGAAGGAATACGAAAAGGTAAAAAAACTCGAAGAGTTGAGGATAGATGTTTCCAAAAAACTAGGAGCTATTTATAAATCCAAGGGCCAGGCGAAAAAGGCCATGGAGATTTACGAGGGCTTGAAGAAGGCGCTGACTCTGGATATGGTTATTTTAAAGGATCTGGCGGAGATATACGAGGACCTGGGCATGTATAAAGATGCTGTAGATTTATACGCTGAAATCAGCGGGATTGATTTTAGGCAGAAAGAGGCGTTACAGAAAAAGATTTTATTACTAAACAGGATAGCCGCGTATCATGCCATGGCAAAGATTTACGAAGGCCAGGGCATGGAAGAAAAAGCGGTAGACGAGTATAAGAAGGTGCTGGATTTTTATCCGAATGATATATTTACGTTAAGGCAGTTGGGTTTGGCGTATGTAAATTCAGGCAGTCTTGAAAAAGCCGAAGATGCGTATAAAAATATTTTGGGAATAGCTCCGAATAACATAGATGTCCGCGTGGCGCTCGGGGACGCGCTGTTCCATGCAGGCCGGGTAACTGATGCTGAACAGCAGTATTTAAAGTCCACTGAGATAGCGGCGACTGACATAAGGGCTTTTTTCGCTTTGGGAAGATTATACCGCAAGGAGAATAGATTGAACGAGGCGGAATTAATTTATAAAAAGGCAATAGAATTTTCTCCGCAAAATGCCGAGCTGCATCTTGCTATCGCAAGCTTAAAGGAAGATGTTGGCGATTCTGAAGGCGCTGTTTCAGAATATGAGAAAGTGCTTTCTATAGACCCGCAGGATAGGGAAGCGAAGATCCGGCTGGATGTGTTAAGAGAAATGAAGAGGTAGTTATGAAAATACTTACATTTATTTCCCGCAATAATATTAATAATTGTTATAATAGACTCACAAATAAATACGGAGGTGTGAAATGATTTCCAGGATTATTAAATTAGCCATAATCTTTTTAATAGTAGGTGTCCATAGTATGTTATTTACAGGCCTGGCGCCAGGAGAGGAAACGCAGGTCTGGACAAGGCAGTTACAGGCTCTCCGGCCCAGGCCGCAGGCTGCTGCAAACGATACTATACGGGTCGAATCAGGTATTGCGTCTATTGCAAACAATGCCAAAGTGGAATTCAGCGCTGGAAATTCTCCTCAGTTTAGTGCTGTTAATTCTGCTACGCCGGCTGAGTCTCGCATAGACCTATTGGTCATAAACTCATCAGGCACACTTGAGATAATCCAGGGCACACAGGCAGCCACGCCCTCTGCCCCAGCTTATCCCAGTGACAAATTAGCAATAGCAGAAGTTACTATTACTGAGGTCAGCCCTGCAAGCCCTGTTATTACAGATACTGATATAAAGGATGTCAGGTTTTTCTTGAATCTTGGAGGAGGTGTTTCTACAGCTACAGACAATGCTTATATAAATGTTACCGGCGATACCATGACAGGGGTGCTGACTTTAAGCCCTGCATCAGGAAATGCGCTGGTAACTACAGCAGGCAACGTCGGCATAGGCACTGCTTCGCCAGGTGCTGCATTAGATGTAGCAGGCGCTATCCGTTCTTCCAATGGCCTTACAGTATCAGCAGGCGCAGTCTCATTGCCAGCTAATTCTATAAATGACACAATGGTTTCTGATACGCTTACAGCCTCAGACCTTGTTGCTTCAACAGGTGTAGTCGACTCCACAGAGATAGTCGACGCTGCAATTGCAAATGTTGACATAGCGGCTAATGCCGCGATATCAGGGACAAAGGTTGATCCAAATTTTGGCAGCCAGAGCATAATTACTTCAGGCTCTGTTGGTATCGGCACCACAAATGTAGATTCTTCAGCTTTATTAGATATAACCTCCATTGCTAAAGGTTTTTTACCTCCAAGAATGT